>CAZZML010000175.1:0-6589 GCA_964654735.1 uncultured Roseivirgaceae bacterium
AAGCTTTCAAGGGGAAAACAGATGGCTTTTTTTACAAGTGAATATACAGGTAAACTCGATGCAAAGGGCAGATTAGTGCTTCCTTCGCGGATGAAAACCGCTTTGCCTGAATCTTCGTCAACAGAATTATACATTAAACTAGGGCTCGAACCCTGTTTAGAACTGTACCCCTTGAGTGAATATAAAAAGGTTTACTCGAAAATTGCCGGACTGAATGAATTTGACCCTGAGGTAAGAAAGCTTCAACGTAATTTTTTCAGAGGCAGTGCTACAGTTGAGTTAGATAGTGCAGGACGTTTTCTAATACCTAAGATGATGCTCCAATATGCAAAGCTCAATAAAGAGGTAGTGATTGTTGGTATGGGGAGCAAAATGGAAATTTGGGATCCGGAAGTCTATCAAGACTTCTTAATTCAGGATCCAGACGAAATGGCCAAGCTTGCGCAAAAGCATCTATCTAAAAGTGAGTAATCCTACAAACACCTATCACCAACCCGTAATGCTCCAAGAGTGTATCGATGGGCTAGCGATAAAACCTAATGGAATTTATGTGGACTTAACCTTCGGAGGCGGAGGCCACAGCAAAGAAATATTAAAGCACCTTACAAACGGTAAGTTGTATGGGTTTGATCAGGATGATGATGCAAAAAAAGAATCTGAATCTATAAAAGACGACCAGTTTGAATTTGTGAATGCCAATTTCAGATACCTTAAGAAATACTTAAGGCTTTATGGAGTTAAGCAAGTAGATGGCATTTTAGCTGATTTGGGTATTTCTTCTCATCAAATTGATGTGCCCGAAAGAGGTTTCTCCACTCGTTTTAATGCAGCACTCGATATGCGAATGGACCAGAACAATGAGCTCACAGCTGAAATCATTGTAAATGAATACGAAGAAAAGGAGTTAATTGACCTTTTTAGCAGATATGGTGAAGTTAAAAATGCTCGAACACTGGCTGCTGCCATTGTTTCTGAAAGAGTAGCCAAGAGAATTGAATCTGTTGATGAGCTCAAAGCCATATTAGAGAAGTACGCCAAACGAGGTAAGCAGTTCAAGTATTTCGCTCAGGTGTTTCAGGCATTACGAATTGTGGTTAACGATGAAATGGGAGCACTGGAAGAAATGGTTGAACAGGCTACCGAGGTGTTGAAACCTGAGGGACGTTTTGTGGTTATGAGTTACCATTCTTTAGAGGATAGGCCAGTTAAAAATTACTTTTCTAAAGGAAAGTTTAAAGGAGAAGTAGAAAAGGATTTTTACGGCAATATGATAAGACCACTAGAACCAATAACTCGCAAGCCTATTGTGGCAAGCGAGGAAGAATTGAAATTGAATAATAGAGCACGTAGTGCCAAATTAAGAATAGCAAAAAAGTTAGCAGTTAAGTAAAATGGCTAAAAATACATTTAAAGAACCTAAAGGAACACGTAAAAACCTCTTTTCAGTAATGGAGAGGCTTGTTCGTGTGGATAGGTTTTTTGAAAATGGATTGCCATTAAAATACTTGCCCAATGTAATGTTCACTATCCTACTTATTATTTTTTACATCGGCTATAATCATTATGCTGATAAAAATGCTCGAAATATTAACAAGCTTGAAGCGGAAGTAGAGGATTTACGTGCTCATTATACCACCTTAAAAGCGCAGTACATGTATTCTCGACTTCAATCAGAAGTGGAGAAAAGAGTAAAGCCGATTGGCTTGGTAGAAAGTATGAATCCCCCATATAAACTAAAAATGGCTGCTGAGTGAATATAAAAAAATCCATATTGCTCAGGGTAAGGTTAGCGTTTTTGCCAATGCTATTATTTGGTATTGCCATTGTTTATAAAATTGGTGTAATTCAATTTGTAGAAGGAGATAAATGGCGTTCATTGGCAGCTGAAATTGGCTTAGAGTACAGAGCCATTGAAGCAACCAGAGGGAATATTTTATCTGATAATGGCAGTTTATTAGCTACTTCGATTCCATTTTACAAATTAGCACTGGATCCATCCAGAGCCACACAAAAAATGATGGATGATGGACTTGATTCCTTAGCCTATTTGCTTTCAAAATTTTACGGAGACAACTCAAAACCAACATATAAACAGCGTATTCTAGATGCCCGCAACTCAGGCAGGAGGTATGTGCTACTCAATCGAAAATTAATTGATTATCAAGAGAAGAAAGAAATGGAGCAATGGCCCATCTTTCGTGAAGGGCGAATGGATGGTGGTGCTCTATTTACTAAAGTTGATAAACGGTTTAAACCATTTGGATACCTCGGTCAAAGATCCATTGGGTATATTAACGAAAACGGAAGAGGAGCAGGGTTAGAATACTCTTTTAACACTGATCTCGCTGGAATGGATGGCAAAGCCCTGTATCGTAAAACAGTTGGTGGTAAATGGAGACCCATTCCGGATGCTTCTGAAGTGCGACCAGTTGACGGGTACGATTTGGAAACTACCATTGATATTAATTTGCAAGATGTGGCTGAGTCATCATTATTAAGTGCACTTGGTCATCATAAAGCAGATTACGGAACAGTAGTAGTAATGGAGGTTGCCACAGGCCATATCAAGGCTATTGCCAACCTAAGTAAAAATTCAAATGGCACTTATTCCGAAAGATATAATTATGCTGTAGGGCGGCAAGGGCTAAGAGAGCCTGGTTCTACATTTAAGTTAGTTACGATGTTGTGCCTGCTCGAAGACACTAATCTGAAGCTTTCAGACTCGATTAAAACAGGTGATGGGATTGAGCAATTTTATGAAGAATCAGTAAGCGACCATAAGGAAGGTGGTTATGGAACCATTACCATAAAAGAAGCCTTTGAGCAATCTTCCAATATTGCAATGGCGAAACTGGCTGACAAATACTATGGACTAAAACCTCAAAAATTCTACGATCATTTAGCTGATTTCGGGCTTACAAGAGCAATGGGTTTTCAAATGGTAGGCGAAGGAGTTCCCAAAGTGAAGAAACCCGAAGAATGGAGTGGAATTACTTTGCCTTGGATGGCCCACGGGTATGGGCTGGAGTTAACACCACTTCACACATTAACCATGTTTAATGCTGTTGCTAATGCTGGAGTTATGGTGAAGCCAATGATTATTAAAAGAATAACGAAGGCAGAAAAAGAGGTAAATGTGTTCAACACTACAGTGATGAACAAGAAAATTTGTTCGGATGAAACATTGGCACAGATAAAAATATTATTAGAAGGAGTGGTTGCAAACGGTACAGCTAATAATATCAATGATGCTGACTATAAAATTGCCGGTAAAACAGGTACGGCTCAAACTTTAAAAAACGGCAAGTATCAAAAGCAATATATGACTTCATTTGCTGGTTATTTTCCAGCGGATGCACCCCAATACAGCATTATGGTGGTTATTGAAAACCCTAGAGGGTATTCTCAATATGGCAGTAATGTGGCGGCACCTGTATTTAAAGAAATTGCAGACCAAGTGTATGCCAAGAATATAGAAATGCACACCGAATTAGCTAGTGACTTTAAAAGAGATTATGGTGTTTTTCCAGTGATTCAAGCAGGTTATCAATCTGATTTAGTTACGATTTGTAATGAAATAGGGATATCTAACCACATTGCAGAAGATGCGGATTGGGTAAGAGCAAGAATAAAAGATAATTCAATCGATTGGAAGAAAAACGAGATTCAACGTGGCCTAACTCCTAATGTGTTAGGAATGACATTGCGAGATGCGCTTTATGTGCTGGAGTCAAACGGATTTAGAGTAAATATTTCTGGTGAAGGTAGGGTGAAGGAACAATCAATTATTGCTGGCAGAAGAGCAAATAAAGGAGACATTATACATATTGAATTAGGCTAGTGAAAAAGTTAAATAACATATTATACAATGTTTCGCTAAATGCCGTGTCTGGCTCAACAGATGTGAGCTTTAACAAGCTATGCTTCGATTCTAGAAAGGTTAAAAATGGCGATGCCTTTGTGGCTGTTAAAGGTACGCAGGTTGATGGGCATACCTATATCTCTAAAACAATTGAGCAAGGAGCAATTATAATTGTTTGCGAGGTGTTGCCTGAAATTCTTGATGAGAATGTTACTTATGTTGAAGTGAAAAATAGTGCGGAAGCCCTCAGCATTATGGCTGCTAACTTTTTTGACAATCCTTCCAAAAAACTAAAATTGATTGGCGTAACAGGCACCAATGGTAAGACCACCATTGCCACCATGCTATATCAGTTATTTAGTCAATTAGGGTATAAATCCGGTCTGCTTTCAACCATAGAAAATAGAATTGGTGATAAGGTGCTTAAAGCTACTCATACTACGGGCGATGCCTTGCAACTAAATGAGAATTTAGCCGAAATGATAAAGCAAGGATGCACGCATTGTTTTATGGAAGTAAGTTCACATGCCTTAGATCAAAAAAGAACGGCTGGGTTTGAATATGCCGGTGCATTGTTTACAAATATTTCTCACGATCATCTTGATTACCATAAAACATTTGATGCCTATATAGCAGCTAAAAAACTATTATTTGATGGGCTACCAAAATCAGCTTTTGCCTTAGTAAATACGGATGATAAACGAGGCAAAATAATGTTGCAAAATACAAAGGCAACAAAAAGCAGTTATTCACTGAAAAGTGCCAGCGAATTTAAAGGCAAAATTATTTCTAACAGCTTACATGGCTTAGAAATGACCATCGACAATAAGTCAATCTGGTTTAAGTTATTTGGCGATTTTAATGCCTATAATATTTTATCCGTTTATGGAACAGCCATTTTAATGGGCGAGCAAGCAGATGAAGTACTCACTGTCCTTTCCAATATTGATCCAGTTCCAGGTAGGATGGAAGTGGTGCCAAATATGGTAAAGATCACTGCCTTGGTCGATTATGCACACACACCTGATGCTCTCAAAAATGTGCTAGATACCATATCAGGATTGAGAACAGGAAATGAGAGTGTAATTACCGTAGTGGGTTGTGGAGGCGATCGTGACAAAGATAAACGACCACTGATGGGCTCAATTGCTTCCGAAATGAGTGATAAGGTAATTCTTACTTCAGATAACCCAAGAAGCGAAGACCCAAATGTGATTATTGATGAAATGAAGCAAGGTGTTGGCGCAAGCAATAAGCGAAAAGTGGTGGCTTTAGTGAATAGAGAAGAGGCTATTAAAACTGCATGTTTGTTGGCTTCTCCAAATGATATCATCCTAGTGGCGGGTAAAGGCCACGAAGATTATCAGGAAATTAACGGTAAACGATTGCCATTTGACGATCGAAAGGTGCTTAGTGAAATGTTAAATCTAATGAACAACTAGTATGCTATACCACCTATTTCAGTTTTTGCATGCTAAGTTCGACTTTGCTGGTTCAGGGCTGTTTCAATACATCTCCTTTCGATCTGGCATGGCTGTGGTTTTGTCCATTTTAATCTCGGTAATTTTTGGTGAGCGCCTTATTAAAATGCTTCAAAAACTGCAAGTGGGCGAGTCAATCAGAGACCTTGGGCTCGAAGGGCAGATGGAGAAAAAAGGCACGCCAACTATGGGAGGCCTTATTATTATTCTCTCCATTGTGTTACCAACTGTTTTGTTTGCACGCTTAGATAATGTGTATATCATTTTATTACTCGTAACTACCTTATGGATGGGTGCTGTTGGTTTTATTGATGACTATATCAAGGTTTTTAAGAAAAATAAGGAAGGGTTAAGTGGCCGATTTAAAATCGTTGGGCAAGTAGGTTTGGGCCTAATAGTAGGATTAACCCTCTATTTTAATGATGATGTAGTAGTTCGAGAGTTTGATGCCAAAGCTTCTACTGAAATTTCAGTTTCGGATGAAAGGTCTGTTTACAACGATGTAAAATCGACTAAAACGACAATGCCGTTCTTTAAAAATAATGAAGCGGATTATAGCGTGTTGAATCCATTTGATGCCAAATACACATGGGTAATCTATGTGTTCATTGCTACATTTATTATTACGGCAGTCTCCAACGGAGCAAATATCACAGATGGGATTGATGGCCTGGCAGCAGGAACAACCGCCATTATTGTGGGCACCTTGGGTATTCTGGCCTATGTATCAGGTCGAGTCGATTTTAGCCAATACCTCAATATTATGTACATCCCAAATTCGGGAGAGTTACTGATTTTTAGTACGGCATTGGTAGGAGCTACAGTCGGATTTCTTTGGTATAACTCATACCCGGCACAGGTGTTTATGGGAGATACAGGCAGTTTGGCACTGGGTGGAATAGTGGCCGTTTTTGCCTTGGTGATTCGAAAAGAATTATTGATTCCAATTTTATGTGGCATTTACCTCATTGAGCTCGTTTCGGTGATTGCCCAAGTGAGCTACTTTAAATACACGAAAAAGAAATACGGAGAGGGGCGAAGGATTTTCCTGATGTCGCCTCTGCACCATCATTACCAAAAAAAATTAATACCAGAACCCAAGATTGTAACTCGGTTTTGGATTATAGGAATATTGCTAGCCATACTAACCTTAGCTACGCTAAAAATTAGATAATGAGTAAACGAATCATTATACTGGGAGCTGGAGAGAGCGGAGTGGGAGCAGCCCTTCTTGCCAAAAGCAAGG
>CAZZML010000176.1:0-6589 GCA_964654735.1 uncultured Roseivirgaceae bacterium
CTCGCACAGGGTTGGCAATTGGAATGCGTAATAGATTATTCATGAATTATTCAGGCTAAGTGTAGTCTTTACTAAACCTTATCGTACAACATTACGTAAATTGCACTTGTACCTAAAATGGAATTTAACAATTGAAACGAGATGAAAATAAGACTAATTTGTTCAATTTTAGCATTTTTGGTTTCAACGCCTATGTTAGCTGGTGGTGGATGGATCTATAAAAAGAAATCGGGGTTTATAAAACTCTCTCAATGGTGGGTGAATTCAACCCAACATTATACAGGTACAGGGTCTATAAACCCTAATGTAACAAGGGGTATTTTTAACTCAAGCTTGTATGCCGAATATGGGATAAACGATAGGTTGAATGCTGTATTATACCTGCCTTTTTTTAGCCGATCCACTCGTAGCGATGAGTTTTCTTCAACAGGTGATTTAGTTGTTCCGGGGCAGGCAATTAACTCCATTGGCGATACCGATATAGCCATTAAATATGGCTTTATTAAAGACAAACAATTTGTACTTAGTGGAACAATTACTTTAGGATTGCCACTTGGCATCTCAAATGGAGGAGTTGATGGTGCTTTGCAAACAGGCGATGGAGAGTTTAATCAAATGTTGAGTTTCGATTTGAGCACTTCTTTACCCATTGGCAAGGTAAATACTTACTATACGTTAAACACAGGTTTTAATAATAGAACAAACGGGTTTTCTGATGAGTTTAGATTTGGAGTGGAGGCAGGAGCCACTTTTTTTGATAAAATAACTACGAGCTTTAGGTTGTACGTAGTAAAGTCGTTAAACAATGGCAGTTCTACG
Organism: uncultured Roseivirgaceae bacterium; assembly: GCA_964654735.1. Taxonomy (GTDB): domain Bacteria; phylum Bacteroidota; class Bacteroidia; order Cytophagales; family Cyclobacteriaceae; genus JAKISE01. The sequence goes on from CAZZML010000176.1 coordinate 820, forward strand.
GTAAGTAATGCCACTAGTGTTTTTTCTAATAATATGGATTTTACCAGTTTTACAACAGAAATTGCCTATGATGTTACTCAAAAGCTTGGTTTTTCTGCCAATTACGGAACCGCTTTTGCCGGCAAGCTAATTTTTGCTAATCCATCTTATTCTGTAGGTGTTTATATGAAATTCTAATTGATTGGTTTTATTTCTTCTTGACATATTGCTAATTTAATTTAAGCAATCGTATCTTAACTTACTGTCCAGTTATTTATAGTACATCCAGTTGGTACTTGTTTATTTTTTGCAGTTAATCACAATAAGCAGTTTCTTAAACCAAAAGTCAAGCTAATCTCGATTAATAACTTATTAATTAGTTAAGTGGTAGATATTATCGACCAGTCAGTATTGTAAAATATTAAACGTATAAAGTGCAGGCTATTGTACACTTTGTTATTTTTGCGACTTCATTTAGCATAAGTAATAGAAAATGTCACTTTCAACGAAGTATAATCCCAGAGAAGTAGAAGATAAATGGTATCAAGAGTGGATGGATAAAGGCTATTTTAAGTCGAGTCCAAACCCTGATAAGGAAGCCTATACCATCGTTATTCCACCACCTAATGTTACGGGGGTGCTTCATATGGGGCATATGCTAAATAATACCTTGCAAGATGTACTTATTCGGAGGGCAAGAATGCAAGGCAAAGAAGCACTTTGGGTACCTGGTACCGACCATGCGTCTATTGCAACAGAAGCAAAAGTGGTTGCTATGCTTAAGGAACGAGGCATTGAGAAAAAAGCTATTTCTCGTGAGGAGTTTTTGGGCTATGCCATGGAGTGGAAAGACAAGTATGGAGGCATAATTCTAGAGCAACTGAAAAAATTAGGCGCTTCATGCGATTGGGATAGAACCAAGTTTACTATGGACGAAGACCTTTCTAAATCGGTAATTAAGGTGTTTGTCGATTTGTACAAAAAAGGTTACATCTATCGAGGCATTCGAATGGTAAATTGGGATCCTCAAAGCCAAACGGCCTTGGCAGATGATGAGGTAATTCATAAAGAAGTAAACTCTAAGCTCTACCACGTTCAATATAAAATTAAAGGCGAAGATGGTTTTGTAACGATAGCCACTACTCGCCCAGAAACCATTTTGGGCGATACTGCTGTTTGCGTAAACCCAAATGACGAACGCTACAGCCACTTAAAAGGAAAACAAGTAATTGTGCCTTTGGTAAATCGTGAAGTACCCATTATTCAAGATGAATACGTGGCAATGGATTTTGGTACGGGCTGTTTAAAAGTAACGCCTGCCCACGATATTCATGATTACGAGTTGGGAATGAAACACAACTTAAAGTCGATTGACATATTTAATAACGATGGTACTGTAAACGAAAGTGGTGAACTGTTTATTGGCGAAGATCGGTTTGTGGTTAGAAGTAAAATAGCCAAGCAATTAAAAGCAGAAGGACATTTGGTTAAAGTGGAGGAGTACGTAAATAATGTTGGTTTCTCAGAGCGAACCGATGCAGTAGTTGAGCCTAAACTTTCTACCCAGTGGTTTGTAAAGATGGAAGAGCTTACCAAACCTGCTTACAAAGCGGTGATGGAAGATGACGTTCAGTTAGTACCACCAAAGTTTAAGAATATGTACCGCCATTGGATGGAGAATGTACGAGACTGGTGTATTTCTCGTCAGTTGTGGTGGGGACACCAAATTCCAGCCTGGTATTTACCATCAGGTGAAATTGTGGTGGGTGAAACGGAGGCAGAGGCTTTGGCAGAAGCCCAAAAAATAAATGCAGATATTACGATGTCAGACTTAACTCGAGATGAAGATGTGTTGGACACTTGGTTCTCCTCAGGACTATGGCCTATTTCTGTATTTGATGGCATCAATAACCCTGATAACGAGGATATTAATTATTACTACCCAACCAACGATTTGGTAACGGCTCCTGAGATTCTATTTTTCTGGGTAGCTCGAATGATTATGTTTGGTTACGAATACCGTGACCAAAAGCCATTTAATAATGTGTACCTAACAGGCATTGTTCGTGATAAGCAAGGCCTTAAAATGTCTAAGTCTTTAGGCAACTCACCCGACCCCATTAAGCTAATAAAAAAATATGGAGCAGATGGTGTGCGTACAGGAATGTTATTTAGCTCACCCGCAGGCAACGATTTGCCTTTCGATGAAAAACTATGTGAGCAAGGCAGGAATTTTTCTAACAAAATATGGAATGCCTTTAGATTACTGAATGGCTGGGAAATAGACGAGTCATTAGATGGTACTTCTAATAAAGTGTCAATAGATTGGTTTGAGTCTAAATATAATGCAGCTCTGACTGAAATTGAAGACCACTTTTCTAAATTCAGAATTTCAGATGCACTAATGACAACGTATAAATTGGTGTGGGGCGACTTCTGTAGCTGGTACCTAGAAATGATTAAGCCTGAATTTGGTAAACCAATTGACAAAGCTACCTATGAAGCCACTTCCATTTTCTTCGAAAAAGTATTGAAAATTTTGCACCCATTTATGCCGTTTATCTCCGAAGAAATTTGGCATTTACTGGGGGATAGAAAAGAAAATGAATCCATTATGGTAGCTGATTGGCCTGCTATTGGTACATCGGATAAGCAATTATTGGAGAAAGCAGATTTTGCTTTTGAGGTAACTACGCAAATAAGAAACTTACGGAACTCGAAAGGAATTTCACCTAAAGAAGCGTTTAAACTGTTATACAAAGCAGATAAAGGGTTAGTCTTTGTTGGGTTTGAATCTGTGGTTAGCAAGTTGGCCAACTTAAGTGAGCTTACAGCTATTGATACCAACCCTGAAACGGCCTTTAGTTTTGTAATTAAAGGCGATGAGTACTTTGTGCCTGTTGAAGGTGGAGTAGATGTGGAGAAAGAAAAAGCTGCACTACAAAAAGAACTTGACTATGCCAAAGGATTCATTATTTCGGTAAATAAAAAACTAGGTAACGAACGGTTTGTAAATAACGCACCCGAACAAGTAATTGCCAATGAACGTAAAAAATTAGCCGATGCGGAAGCAAAGGTGAAGGCGTTAGAGGAGCAATTAGCAATTGTTCTTTCTTTAAAGCTCTAAATTCGTGTCGTCATTACCGGGCGTAAGACCCGGTAATCTCATTCCGTTAACCAACGGAATAGCCCTATTATAATTCATAGGGATATGGCAGATTTTTGACTGCCCAATCTGCGGGAGGCTGTTTAATTCACTGGGCTAATCATAATATGCGCCCGATACGTACCTGGGAACATCAACCAAGGGCCTCCCTTAACTACAGGTTGTAAAGGCAAACCAGTAGTTTCTTGCGTGGCAAAAGGGATATACACAACGTATCTTAAAGTAGCACCAACCACTTCGTTTTTAGCAGCATCGTAATGTGCCGAAGCTCCAGATAATACATGTAAGGTAGTGGGTGATGTAGGCATTTTTAATTTGCCAGAAACCGCTTCTGCAGCTCTAATTTTATCAATTTCACCTGCATTTTTACCCTCCACTCTCAAGGCTCTTCCTCTGGCCATCATTGGGTCTAAATCTTTGTGGTAGCAAGCCACACTAAATCCTTTTTGGTTTGGGTTGTCTGCCAAACAGATTAACTCATTCGTGCCTTTTCTAAGAGCAATAAATTTCGCATCAGCATCATAACCCATAACGGTAGCAGCTTCTCTTTGTACCTCGGTGGCTGCTAAAACAGCAGAAGCAATTTGATCTTTAGTTGATTGAACTTGTGCAAAACTGGTAGTTGCTAATAACAGCAGTGATAAAAATAAAGTAGTTTTCATAGCAATTTTTTTATACCAATATACATTTATTTTACGGTAAAAGTTTCAGCACCCATTAAGTAGCCATCAGTAAAAACTTCCATTTTATAAACTCCCGATTCATAATCACTTCCTTTATTGTACACAAATGACAATTTCTGGTTGCTGTTATCGAATAATACATCTTTAGAGGCTGTGTAGAATGTTTCTTCACCATCTAGCATAAATGAGCCAGAACCTTTATTTATATCAAATATTACTTGTCCATTTTTATCTATTATGCGAATAATAATTTCTTTGCCTTCAAGTGGTGCTACATCATTTTTGGCAATATTGAAAACTACTTTAAGCTGCTTCAAGTGTCTGTTTTTAAATATCGATTTGCGCTCTTTTCCATTTTTAGCCACTGCAAAAATATGAATACCTTCGGCTTTTAGCCTGGAAGCAACTGCTACCTTATCTTCTAGCTGTTTTTTATTTTCATTAAGAGAAACAATAGAACGGTTTAACTCATTTTTATCTTCCTTGAGATTGGTGTTCTCTGCTAATAATTCTTCCGATAATTTTGTTAATTGAGTAATTTCTTTATCTTTTTCTTTTAGCAATTCTTGATACCCATCCGTTTTTCGTCTTAAACGACCAATGAGTTGGCGGTTGGCTTGTCTGGTATCTTTCAGTTGTTTTCTTTCTTTCTCTATTTCCTTTTGGGTGGCAAGCAATTCGGTTATATCCCCACCTAACGAATCAATATCGTGTATTTTTTGAGCTAGTTCCTCGCTTATTTCATCAAGTTTTTCTTGAGAGGCTTCTAACTCAGTTTTATAATAATCGGTTAGTTCTGATTTTTCTTTTTGGTCAAGAACCACTTTTATCACCAGTAGAACCACCAAAACTCCAAGCACAATAAAATAAATAGATTTGTTAGAACCTTTTTGTTTTGGCTCTTGTATTACTTCTTTAGTTGAATTAGACATATTGTTTAAATTATTATGTCACAAAATTAGGCTTTCTTTGTACTTATACAACTTTATATTATGATCGAATTGAATAAAGACTATTGGTCTTCTAAATATATTGAATCGGATATGGGCTGGGATGTAGGAGAAATTACCACACCACTTAAAACGTATTTTAATCAATTAACCGATAAATCATTGCGAATACTAATCCCTGGTTGTGGTAATGGCTACGAAGCGGAGTATTTGCATAACCTTGGTTTTGATGTAATAGTGATTGATTTATCCGAATATCCTTTGAACAATTTAAATGAGCGATGCCCGTCTTTCCCATCTGAGAAATTAGTGCAAGCTGATTTTTTTGATTTTATAGGTTCGTTTGATTTAATTATTGAGCAAACTTTTTTTAGTGCACTAAACCCTAATTTGAGAGATAGTTATGTAAAGCAAATGCACAATTTATTGTCCCCTGGAGGCAAACTAGTTGGACTTCTCTTTAATATTGATTTATTTGACGATCATCCGCCTTTTGGAGGCAATCTGGAATTGTACAAACCCATTTTTGAGCCTTATTTTACTTTCAACGTGTTTGAGAAAGCTTATAATTCAATTGAGCCAAGGATGGGAAACGAGCTGTTTATGAATTTGGAGAAAAAGCAAGAAGATGGAAGTCGGAAGCCTGAAGCCTGAAGTTGGAAGTAATACCTGACTTCCAGCTTCTGTTTTCTGCACTATTTTCAGAGATGGCTAAATCAGTCCATATACCTTGATTATTTTTAAATTTGGGTGTCCCTCAGCAAATAACAACCCCTCTTCCACTTTTTTATTCATAGCGTCATTTCGTAGAAATCTTAACCACAATGCAATTCTCGCTTATTGGCTAAGATTCGTCCGGAATTGACTTGCAGACTGGCAAACAGAAATGATACTGTGTAAAACTCTAAGTCGTCATTGCTACCCACTGCAGCCAACTAGCTAGGTCGGACGATAGTCCATAGCCGTCAGGCTAAGCTCATAAGTGTTTCATA
>CAZZML010000177.1:0-6580 GCA_964654735.1 uncultured Roseivirgaceae bacterium
CTGGCAGACACTTAAAATGCTCATAACAAATATTCATGAATTAATCAGGTTAAGGGAATAAAAATGAATTCCAGCATTAAAATTATTCTGACAAGTATCCTTGTTATTTTGTTTTTTAACCGCACTTAAGATTTCAATTTTCAAGAAGGTTATCAGATTATCTGCTTAGAGTGATGGACATTGAATTAATAATTGGGGTTATATAATAAATTTAGATATGTATTTATTATATTTATACTTTATAAGTATAAAATATATGTCAACATTTACAAGCACACTTCCAGATGATCTATTTAGGCAGCTTCGTGCACAAGCCGAAAGCCTGGCGATGCCTATGAATAAACTCATCGAAAAAGCACTTCGAATTTACCTCGATCAGCTCACCAGGGCAGAGTATGTGAAATCTTATAAACAAGCCGCACAAGATGAAGATGTGCTAATGGTTGCCGAAGAAGGCATGGAAGAATATCTAAGGCAGCTCCCTGAAGAAGAATGAGACAGGGTGAGATTTGGTTTGCTAACCTTAACCCAACAAAGGGTAGCGAACAATCTGGGTTTAGGCCACTGGTAATTATTAGTGGCAATATGCTTAATAAGCACTTACAAGTGGTGATAACTTGCCCCTTAACCACTAAAATTAAAAATTATAAAGGCAATGTGGTCTTAGAACCAAATGAGCTCAATAAACTAACTCAACCTTCCGAAATTCTTACTTTCCACATTCGATCCGTTTCAAAAGAACGATTGGTAAGAAAAATTGGAACTATCAGTGCCGATGAGCTTGCCATTATAAAGCAAGGACTGGACGATATTTTGAGGTATTAACTTTACGAACTAAGGTTATAAAATTTTAAAGGCCTCCGCTAGCCAGCGGAGACCTTTGCGCACTCGGAAGGATTCGAACCCTCAACCCTCGGAGCCGAAATCCGATATTCTATCCAGTTGAACTACGAGTGCTAAATCTTCTTAGGCTAACGCTTCTTTTACTCTTTCTGCCGCATCTTTAAGTACAACTGCAGAGGTAACTTTAAGTCCAGATTTTTCAATTATTTCTGCTCCTTCTTCGGCATTTGTTCCTTGTAAACGCACGATTATAGGAATATCGATTGTACCGATGTTTTTATAGGCTTCAACTACACCGTTAGCAACTCTGTCGCACCTTACTATCCCTCCAAAAATATTGATAAGAATGGCTTTAACATTGGGTTCCTTTAATATTATTCTAAAACCGGCTTCTACGGTTTCAGCATTGGCACTACCGCCTACATCTAAAAAGTTAGCTGGTTCGCCACCTGAAAGCTTGATAATATCCATTGTGGCCATAGCAAGCCCTGCGCCATTTACCATACATCCTACGTTGCCATCCAAACGAACATAGTTCAAATCAGATTTTCCTGCTTCAACTTCTAAAGGATCTTCTTCTGATAAATCACGCAATTCTGCAATGTCTTTATGACGATACAAGGCGTTATCATCAATATTAACCTTTGCATCAACGGCTAAAATTTTATCATCCGATGTTTTAAGAACAGGGTTAATCTCAAATTGTGAAGAGTCGGTTGCTTCATAAGCTCTATAAAGATTAAAAATAAATTTAACCATTTCTTTAAAACCTGCTCCTTCCAAACCAAGTGCAAAAGCTACTTTTCTAGCCTGAAATCCTTGCAGTCCAACTCTTGGGTCGATCCACTCTTTTATTATTTTTTCAGGTGTTTCTTCTGCAACGGTTTCAATATCCATTCCACCTTCGGTAGAAGCCATAATTACATTACAACCTTTTGCTCTATCTAATAAAATACTCAAGTAATACTCCTTAGGTTCTGATGCTCCAGGATAATATACATCTTCAGCAATTAACACTTTATTCACTTTTTTTCCTTCAGAACCAGTTTGATGCGTTATCAATTGCATTCCTAAAATCTCATCAGAAATAGTAGATACTTCATCAATATTTTTAGCCAGTTTAACACCACCACCTTTACCTCGTCCACCAGCATGAATTTGAGCTTTAATAACATACCATTCGGTTCCTGTATCTCTATTAAGTTGCTTGGCAGCTTTTACTGCAGCTTCTTTCGATTCAGCTACAGCTCCTCGTTGAATCCTAACTCCATAACTAGCAAGGATGTCTTTTGCCTGATACTCGTGAATATTCATAATTGAATTTTTATTAGTTTAAAACTGCCTTTGATGGGCGTTAAAATGTTGTGCGAAGGTACTTGTTTTCGCTTATTATTTCAAGCAATGGAAGCCATTAAAATATAATTTATTAAGTTTGATAACTATGACAAAAATTGCGGTGCTAAGTGCTAAAAATATCTTTAAATCTTATGGAGACGTTGAGGTACTGAAGGGAATAAACTTAGAAGTATATTCGAAAGAAATAATTTCGATTGTTGGTGCATCTGGGGCAGGGAAAAGTACATTATTGCATATTTTAGGAACTCTTGAGGATGAGGATTCTGGGTCATTAGTTATTGACTCTCAAGAAGTAAATAAATTATCTACTAAAGAAATTGCCTCCTTTAGAAATTCTACAATAGGATTTGTTTTTCAATTTCATAACTTACTACCAGAGTTTACGGCCTTAGAAAACGTAATGATGCCTGCATTAATTAGTGGAAATGACAATAAGGAGACAAAATCATACGCTGATGAACTTTTTAAAATACTTTCAATAACCAATAGAAAAAGTCATAAACCCTCTCAATTATCTGGGGGAGAGCAGCAAAGAGTGGCTGTTGCTCGTGCACTAATAAACAAACCGAAGATAATTTTTGCAGATGAGCCTAGTGGGAATTTAGATTCTACGAGTGCAGAGGCATTACATAATCTCTTTTTTAAATTACGAGATGAACTGGGTCAGACCTTTGTAATTGTAACACATAACGAGCACTTAGCTGATATAGCAGATCGAAAAATAGTGATACAGGATGGGGTAATTGCCTGATGAGTAAAGGTGTACGTTATATGCTTGTGGCTATTGTATTTTTCTCAGGCATGAATATACTTATTAAATTTGTTCCTAGAATTGGCCCTGTTGAAATTGTGTTTTTCAGATCAGTTGTTTCATTTATAATATCATTCGTTACACTAAAAAAACTGGGAATTAGTTTATGGGGTACAAATAAAAAATGGTTAATTATAAGAGGAATTTCAGGTTCTATTGGGTTGTTGTTATTTTTTTCTACTATTAAAGAAATGCCATTGGCAAGTGCGGTTGCTATTCAGTATCTATCGCCCATTTTCACTTCTCTTTTAGGAATTCTAATAGTTAAAGAAAGAGTTTATTCTATTCAATGGTTATTTTTTCTCATTTCATTTATTGGTGTTGTTCTAATACAGGGGTTCGATCCTAGGGTAACTCAATTTCAATTGGCGATTGGGATTTGTTCTGCTCTGGCAGCAGGAATGGCATATAATAGTATTCGTAAGCTCAAGTTGAGTGAGCATCCGTTGGTAATTATATTCTATTTTCCTTTGGTTACAATTCCAGTAACGGGCTTATACTTATTGTTTTCAGGATGGACAAGGCCTTCATTAATGGAATTGTTTATATTAATATCTATAGGGCTAACAACCCAATTTGCCCAATATTTTATGACCAAAGCATATCAATTGGAAGAGCTCTCCAAAATTTCTAGCATCCAGTATATAGGAATCGTTTTTGCTTTAATATTTGGGTTCTTATTTTTTGATGAATCTTATACCATTAAATCCTTTGCAGGTATTTTTATGGTGCTTGTTGGTGTGATTTTAAATATTGTTTTTAAGCAATATTTAGATAAGAAACCGAAAGTTGGAGGTTAATTGAATTCAAAGTACAACAAAAAAAGGCATCCACTGGATGCCTTTTTTTGTTGTACTTAAAGCATTTTGTACTTAGCTAATTTTCTCAATTAGATCAGCGGCTCTATTAGAATAACCAGCTTCATTATCATACCAGCCTACTACTTTTACAAGTGTTCCGTTGGCAGAAGTCATTAAAGAATCGAAGATACAAGAGTGAGAATTTCCTACAATATCAATCGATACGATAGGGTCTTCTGTGTACTCTAAAATCCCTTTCATTGGGCCATTGGCAGCAGCTTTCATAGCAGCATTAATTTCTTCTGCAGTAGCTTCTTTTTTAAGTACTACCGTTAGGTCAGTTAATGATCCATCAGGAATTGGCACTCTCATAGCGCAACCGTCTAATTTTCCAGCTAAATGTGGTAAAACCAGCCCAACAGCTTTTGCAGCACCTGTAGAGGTAGGCACAATAGAGTAAGCAGCAGAGCGAGCTCTCCTTAAATCACTGTGAGGAGCATCTTGCAAGTTTTGATCTGCAGTATAGGCATGAATGGTAGTAATATATCCTTTCTCAATACCAAAAGTATCATCTAGTACTTTTGCCATTGGAGCCAAGCAGTTAGTAGTACAAGAAGCATTAGATACAAGCTGCTCTTCGCCTGTTAATATTTCGTCATTAACCCCCAATACTACAGTTGTTATATTTCCTTTTGCAGGTGCTGAAATAACTACTTTTTTAGCTCCTGCGGTAAGGTGACCACCAGCCCCTTCTGGATCAACAAATCTGCCAGTTGATTCTAGTACTACATCTACTCCTAAGCTCCCCCAAGGAAGTTTAGCAGGTTCTCTTTCTGCATAAATTTTAATTTCTTTTCCGTTAACAATAATACCATCATTCGAAGCTTCAACAGTTCCAGGAAACCTTCCATGAATTGAATCATACTTTAATAAATGAGCTAGTGTTTTTGTGTCGGTGAGATCATTAATGGCTACAATTTCGATATTGCTATTTTCAAGTAGAACTTTGAAAGTCAATCGACCAATTCTACCAAATCCATTTATGGCAACTTTTGTCATGATAATATGTGGGTTTAATAATTTTTACAAAAATACATTACAAATCTAACTTCTGAACTTTTGAAATGGAATTTAATTGGTAAGCGTTTTTGAAGGGATGGGAATAAAATAGTTAAAATAATTTACTTCAAGTTTGGCAAAATAAAAACGACCGCTATATTTGCATCACCTTTTGAAGGAGGTCCGTTCGTCTAGGGGTTAGGACACTGGGTTTTCATCTCAGCAACAGGGGTTCGATTCCCCTACGGACTACAATTATCGCCTCGTACTATTAGTATGGGGCTTTTTTTATGGTCTCTCGTGCACTTTGCGTGCACTTAAATTTCGGCATCAATAGGATTGAGGTTGTTTTTTCAATTTTATAGAAATAGCAAAAAAATCAAATTATTGTTATTTTTTGTGAAAGTAATTCGAATTGGTTGAGTCGACACAAAGAGTGAATACTCTTATTGAATTTGTTCAAATGACATGTGAACGTCATATAATTGATAATCAACGAGCAATTAATACTACTCTTTTAACCGCTTTACATATTTCTTTTTTACTACATTAGATGTGATTAGACACTTAATGAGATCTTTGAAAATTTCACTATCAATTTTTCCCCAAACTTCATAATCATTACCTTCAACTGGGTATATGTCCAACATTTGTGCTTCATCATAATTATCAATTTGATGACCGTAGACATAGGTCGGGAGACTGAACTTTTTACCACAATCTGTAACAATTTTTTTGTTAGAAAACACAAAGCAATTGAAATTAATATTGGGTAATTCTATACAGCCTTCTTCTATTTCATCCTTGGCTGGAACATAGTCTACACTTGATGGCAAAGCTGCTAACAAATTATTTTCTTGATCGATTGCTTTAAGTACAATAAAGTATTTTGGTTTGGCAGTGTTCCCGTTTTTAAAAAAGAAAGGAGTGAAATAGAGAATATTTCCTTCTTTGAACATTTTAATTGAATTCTAAATAGTCCTCATAAATGCGCGTTTTTCTTTCATCGTGAGCAATACTGTCTTTGAAGTTGATGAGAAATTCAGTATTACTTATTTTTTCTTCAATTAGCAGATCAAGAACAGAATTTTCGAGTGCTGCATTATGCCAAGGAGCTTTTTCTCGATGTGTATAAGAGATTAATTCTTTGGCTGTCTTAGAGCCAAAATTTAAAATAACATAGTCAAGTAATTCTAAATTGTTTTGAGAAAACTCATCATCATTAAATTCTTTTAGTGGAAAAATCTCCTTGTTTCCTTCTTTATTAATTTTACTTTCAATGAACCCTTTCAAAATTGTTGGAGATGTTGATAAGTCAATGAAAATATCTTCTGATACAGGGCCAAATTTCCAAACTTTGTATTTGAGGTTTAAAAATGGAATGCCACTTTTTTTTATAGATAACTCGTCTAAAATATAAAGTAGTTTTAAAACCTTGGTCTTAGAAATGCCTTTTATTTTAGATGCGATGTAAATAATAGTGTTAGCAATCTTAGAAATTTGATCACTGGAATATGTTGTATATTTTGATTCCATTATTAAATGGCTGCAAAGATAGATTGTTTTCTATAAAGTTACTTAATAATATTGAATATATACTTCTAATATGATAAAGATATATATACAAGTATACGTATTATGCTTAATATAGTTGACTACTCCTTTCAATCGCTTTGAAATACTTAGTTCTTTCAATGAGCTCTTCGATTGT
>CAZZML010000178.1:0-6569 GCA_964654735.1 uncultured Roseivirgaceae bacterium
CCTTGCGGTCTTTGCGTTAATGCCATTGCGAACCTTGCGGTTGTTATTTTTAATTCCTCATATATATCCACATTTATTTAAATCATAGCCATTTTTTATTGCATAAAGCGGGTTAAATGAACATAACGCAGATAGCGGACTTTATGGACAGACACTACTCAACCTCTATTCGCACACCCTCCGAATGTGATGTAAACTCTGGGGCATACATACTCTGAATAGTCGTAATTCCGTTTGAGAAATTACCTTTATGGGTTACTCTAAGCGAATATTCAAACACATAGGTGCCTTTGGCCAGCCAATCGAAAAAGAAATTGGTAGAGGCATCTTTCGTGCTTTGGTAATACCCCAAGCCATCCTGATAGCGATAGCCAGATAGTACATTGAGAGGTTCTAAAGTGGAGGCGCGCATATCTTTCATATGAACAAACTCCATGTTTCTATCTACCCGTAACTCTATTCTTACTTTTACCAAGTCTCCTGAGTTTAAGCGGGTAGTGTTATTTATGGGTTCAATAACAGGGCCTGTAGCTGTGTTTTTTTGTAAAAACAACTGCTTTTTTAGCTTTAAAGGAGTTTCATGAGGCGTTATTTTATCTAAATCTTCAAAATACTGCCAGTAGAGTGCTCCCCAGGCCGGGCCATCGTTTTTCTTAACCACCGTTATTTTTCCCATTGCTGGTTTTATTTCTTTACTGTCCCAGTGGGTTTTAAAATAGCCGGTTCCTGCTTCCACACTTACACGATCAGTATCTGTTACATCAATCTTTATTTTGCCTACGGTTACTTCAACCAACTCATCATTTGTTAGCCAGTTGGCACCGCGTAAGAGCAAAGCATAACAGGCATCAGCTGTGGCTTTGGTGGTTCCCCAATCCTGTGTTTGCTTTTGTTTTAGCAGCCATAATTTTAATTCTTCAACCGATTTTTGGTCATTACCAATTTCTCCAAACGCTTCAATAAGTAGCGATTGTGTTTCAATAGGTGATTCGTACCAGTAGAAGCCAGGAGTGTTGGCTTTCCAATACATACCCATTTCTTCGGAATAGAGGGCATGCTCTTTTAACGATTTTAAAATATGTTTTGCTGTATCATCATCTCCATATCTATGCAATGCAAGAGCAATCATACCTTGTGTATACCTATTATTTTTAAGCCAATACTTCTTCGCTTGAGATTTATAGTAATCAAATGCCTTTTTAAACTTATTAGGCATGGATATATGTTGAAAATAGCTTCTGGCATAGAGGTATTGAATTTGAAGGTAACTCAGGTTATTAGTATCTAATTCTCCATGCTTTACTATCCACTCATAATCCCTTTGCATATACTCATCCAAATAATATACTCCCTTTTCGGCCATTTCATTAATAGCACCTGCTTGGGTTATATCTAAGTGATTTAACCGACCAAACCCTGTAATAATGTGTTGCGTAATGTATCGGTTTTCTTTCATGCCTTTGAACCAGGCCCAACCACCACTATTTGCTTGGTTTTGCTTTAATTTGATAAGAGCACTATTCATTTCGTTCGACATTCTATTAAGATCGAACAACAGACCTATTCTCTTTTTTCGTTCAGTTTCGCTTATGGCATCTAATACCCAGGGGGTTTCTTGCAGCACAAGCGATTTCAACTCCTCATTTTTTGCCAGATTTGATACAAGGGCATCGGTATTTTTCCATTGGTTAAAAATGTTTTTAATTCCTGGATTTGAATTGGCAATATGGCTGGCCATACTATTGGCATAAAACCTACTAAATACCTGTTCGGAGCATTCGTAAGGGTATTCCATTAAGTAAGGTAGGGCTTGAACAGCATACCATGCCGGATTAGAGGTGAACTCCAAGGTTAGTTTATTATGTGTTAAACTTTTAGATTTATTAGAATCTATGAGTTTTTGAAGGGTAAATGTTTTGGTTTGATTACCTCTGATAGGCAAAGGCAACGACTCAGTAACCAACATGCGATTGGTTAAAACGGGCAAAATAGCCTCTTCTCCATCGGAGTGCTTATCCGTTTTAGCAACAACCCTGTATGTAACAGCCTGTAACCCTTCGGGGATTTTAATTTGCCAACTTAACCCTGCGCTTTGCCCTTTTTTTGCTGTAAAATTTTTGCTGGTCAATGTGTTTTCCATTTCAGCATTTACAGGTTTCATCGTTAAGGCATCGAACAATTTTAATTCGGCAATTCCAGTTAAGTTTTCATCCGTTAAATTGCTAACCTTAGCCGTAAACTCCATGGTATCGCCTTCTCTTAAAAACCTGGGTGGGTTAGGCATTACCATCAATTCTTTTTGAGTAACCGTGGTACTATCAGCAAAACCATATTTAAGATCCTTAGTATGTGCAAAAGCCATAAATTTCCACTTGGTTAGGGCTTCAGGAATAGTAAAGGAAACGATTACTTCCCCTTGTTCATTAGTTTGCAAATGCGGGTAGAAAAAAGCGGTTTCGTTTAAGTTTTTTCGTATCTGAACGGGTACATCTGAAGGCTTTTCCGGTTCTGCCCCTTTAGTTTCAATATCTAGTTCTAATTCTTCTTCAGTTTGCGAATCATCGTAAACCTCAGGATTTTTTTCCAACCTTCCAATAGCAGATTCTTCGGACATCGTTGCTTTACTTGGAGCTAACTTATTTTGGCCTCTCCCATAATAATTATAACTGCTCCAATAATAGGAAAACCCAAACCAGTTGAGTGCGTCATAATGCGTAGGTTCTATGCCATAATAGTTGTTCCAATATCCTGCTTGCAATCGGGACTGCTCTTGCTTAAAACCAATGCCGGTATTCCATCTTTTATAAGAATAATCATAAGGGTAAATGTTGAATCCCCAGTAATTTGGTTTAAAGGTATCCAAAGAGGCATCGTACATGGTTGCTACCATTTCTGCCGCTATCTTTTCACCATCCGGCCCAGCAATTTTAAGCTTCCATTCTTCTTCCTGGCCTGGATATAGTTTGCTACGAAATGTTTCGAAACTGATGTTGAGGTGTTTGTTGCTCCAGGGAACTTGTATGCTTTGAGTATAATTAAAAGCCCTACCATGTGTTATATATGTAATATGGATTTGAACACCACCTCGATAGATTTCTTTAATAGGTAGTGCTATTAAATTTTTATTGCCATTAAGTTTAACCCATTTTCTTTCAATTATTTTTTGCTTATGCTCTATTTCAACCAATGCAGTTACATTTTTGGCAGAGGAACCCCATTGAATTAAAGCAGTATCTCCGGGTTGAGCAGTGGTATGTACAGGCCTGTACCAAGAAAGCTGTGGGGTGGGAAGTTCTTGCGAATTCGGGCTTACTGTGTCAAAATATTTCTTAACTGTAATTGATTCCCCATATTTATCTTGAGTTTGCAAGGTTAGGAGGTATTTACCTTGTGCCCAGTCAGAAATACTGTTCAAACTCAAAAATTTGTTCTTATCGGTATCAAAATCTTTATTTAAAACCTCTTTTTCCAATTTCCATTGGGTGTAATCGTCTTCATTAGCATATAAGTCATAGGGAAAAAGCGCATAATATTCTTCCTTGCTCATTACAAATTTGTCAGGTCTTGTCCAATATCGGTTTCTATAAACCTTACTTGGGCTCTTTAACTTATGAATACTGATATTGCCTTTAGCCGCCTCAAAAACGCCATTCAAATTAGTAGTAGCTATACTTATTTCTTGTTTTTCGTTTAGATTAAACGGTTGAGGTATGTGCACATTTACCGATAAAGCAATGTAGCCCAATCGGATATACGTAGTGGAACTATGGGTTTCTCCATTTATATCGGTAACATCAGCATATACCGTATAATTAAACTGGGGTTTTTGCCTAGGTGAAATGCTTGCATCAGGCAATGCCTTAAATTGTATTTCAAACTCCCCTTTTTCATTAGTTTTAGTGGGTCCATGTTCTATTTCCATGGATTTTTGGTGGGAGTAACCAAACCCGCCATATCCCCACCAATAAGGGAAACTAGCTTCTCTTACCACTCGGTAACTTACCTTAGCTCCATCAATATTGGAGCCGGCATACGCTTTGGCAAACCCTGTAATGCTAATTTCATCACCTAGCTTATGGCTGCCCTCAACGGGTTTAAATCCTACTTCAAACTTGGGTCTTTTATACTCTTCTACAGAAAAATATATGGTACCGTTGCCATCCATTATATACATTTGCCCATTAAGGCTTCCGGATGGAGCAGTAAAACTGCCACTAAACGTACCAAACTCATTGGTAGTTAAGTTTAATTTACTAACGGCTTGCTGGTTTACATCATAGAGTGTTACGGTTTGGTTATAATTAGTTAAAATTTTATTATTGGCTTCTACATCTTGTTGTATTACAATGCCTTTAAAATAAATGGTTTGCCCGGGTCGGTAAATAGCACGATCTGTAAAAAAGAGGGTTCTTACGGTACCAACTTCTTCATAGTTATAATAAGGCTGGCTGTAATAGCTGTGGTCTAGCGTAAGGCGATCATTTCCATGCTGAAACTGAATTTTATAATCGCGATATGATTTAGGTATTCTTACATTAAAATGTCCTTTAGCATCGGTTATATATTTTTCTTTTTTTACAAATACGTTTTTCCTGATTTTGTTATTATACACTTCAGAATAAAGCTGAGCAGTTACATTTTTTAGTGGGCTACCGTTTTCTCGATTAAGTACGTAAAAACTGTTGGATATATTATTTTCTGTTTGGTTTATTACACTAATATTTGATACATGTGTGTAATTATAGGCCACTGCATTATTTTTATACGACATGTTTTTGCTCGAACCAATAAGGATTGCATAATATCCATTTTGCAGTGCCGGAATCTTTAGTTCGGTGGAATGTTCTTGATAATCTCCATCGCTGGGTAATTCTATTTCCCATTCCGTAACAGTGGGATATTTTAAGATCTCGTCTAAAATTTCATTATTATATAAGGCGATTTTCTTGCGCATAAAATCACTGTTAATTTTATCATCAAGTTTGATTGCTCTGCCGTATAGTTTAAAAATATTTTTAAATTTTAAGAGTGCTCTGAAGGGTTGATTGGGAATATTTACTTCTTCTATATTAAAATAGATTTCTTTCGATTGAATTATATTAATAAGCTGTTTGCATTGCTCTGCTCCAACTGATTCAGGAAACCGAGCCATAGATTCTTTACAAATTTTAATTGCTTCTTTTTTGTCCCATTTATGGCTTTCGCTTTTAAGGGCATTATAAGTGCTGCCTTTTTGGTAATAATGGTCTGCAATTTCGTATCCTATTATTGTTGAAACTTTGTTTTTTATATAGGTTGCTTGTAAATGTTGTAATGAAGAAAGGTAAAGGCTGTCTTTTAAATCGTTTAAAGCATTACTTCGCATAAATTTTAAGCGCTTTAAGTCCACAGCTATTAATGCATCCGGATTTTTATCTTTAAGGTGAAAAGCAAGTAAATCTTGTAAAATAAGCGTGGCATTATACTTAAGCGAAACCGTATCTTTCGATTGTATTTTTAATTTGGCAAAATCTTTGGCCTTGCCAAAAATGGCATCACTGGTTAGGTTAAATTTATAGGCAGGCTGAGTTAAGTATGCTTCATCGTTCATAAAATAATCGAGCGCACGATGGGCCAGAAAATCATAAAGTGTAGGCCTTAGCTGGTCAGCATTGCCTTTCTTAAGTATGGCATCAAATACTTGAATGGATACGCGTTTAGATAATGAACCATGTTTGATAGAAGCAAGGTAAAGTGCTGCTACCTCTTTAGATAACTTGGTTAAATCCCAGGTTTGAATATCATCATCATCAAAATTGATGGTTTCAGAGCGATTGGAAAATTGCCACCGGTTTTGGGTATAGTATAACCAGTACATTTCGGCCAACATCGATTGTAATACAGGCTTTACAGGGTGCTCTGAAACTACTATCTCTTTTTTTAACTCCTGAATAATTTTTACTTGCGACTCCTCATCTACCTGCGTATAATACTTGATTGTGTAAATTTGAGATTTAACCAATTGAGCCGGATTATTTTCGAGCCTGGCTTTTCTGTAAATCTCTTGCACAAGTTCTCTTGCAGATTTTACAAGTCCTTCTGATTCGAGAGAATCAACTTTTTCCCATAATTTTAAGTAAGGGTCTGTTGTGTATTGGGTAGGCATATATACGTTGTTTTCAGGTTTATAAATAATACTAACCAGCACCATTAAGGTAAAAATGATAGCTGAAATGGAAGCAAAGGATTTAATCATAATTTGAGGTTTATTTGGTTATAAAGCAATTTTTAAGGCAAATGTTAATGCTTATTTAAATTGCTATTCTTAACTTTTATATAAAGGATGAATTATTAAGTCAAATTCCATAACCTAAGGTAAAAAAAATTAAGCAGCTAAAAGATTACACACCATTAGAATTACTCGTAGGGGTTTAAATATAACGAAAGAGCCGAAACTAATAGCCCCTACAGGTATCCCTAAGAGAGTTTAGAAGCAGAAGGGCTACTTTCTGGCCTTGATTGCTGTATTGGAATTTAAGGCTAAGTTCTAAACAATACAGCTAAAATGCTTATATATTCCACTAAAACCG
>CAZZML010000179.1:0-6466 GCA_964654735.1 uncultured Roseivirgaceae bacterium
ACACTTTAAAACAGGCTATATTTATATCTTTAGCTGTTTTAATTAGAACTTAGCCGATTATACCTAACATATCTATTTAAATGTTAGTTTAAATACCATTAGCAGAGTTGCTAGTAAAAATATAATGGCGTTGGCAATAATTACTGGCCAAAGCATAAGAGCAACCCCATACACCAACCAAACAACGGTACTTGTAATTACAATAAGTATCATACCAAGGCTCAAATCGCCCACGCTTCTGCTTTTCCAAGCCAAATACACTTGCGGAATAAAGGTTATGCTACTTAAAAAGGCTCCAACCAGTCCAATAATTTCAATCCAATTCATTTTTATGTATAATTATACAATCTTACTTATAAAAAGGCATAAAAAAAGCACCTTGTATAACAAAGTGCTTCAATAAATTTTGTGACGTATTTTACCTATTGATTTCCAATAGTTGCTTCAATCGACATATAAATTGTAAATTCAACCTGAAGGTCTTCTGTGGCTCCAGTAATATCACCTGATGCTTCTACAGTTAGCGTTTGATTAGCTAAATAAGCTATTTTAATGGCATCATAAGTTGCTTGAGTTAGTGGCAGTTCCATTAACTCTTCGGAAGCAAATAACTGGGCGAAATTTAAGTTTTCAACCTGTACAGCATCTCCTATGTTGCTGTCATTGGATGTTACCATAAAGCTACCATTGCCTACCGCTTCTGGGTTGCCAGAATAGTTAGTAATTTTTAAACTTATTTGAGTTACTTCAAATTCTTGAATATTATTAATATTATCTGCAATTGTAGCGTCATCCGATGCCGCAAATTCAACAGATCCAAAAAATGACATGTTATTATTATAGGGAATATCTACTATAAAAGATTCCTGAAATGTATTTCCAATTCCGAAATAATCAAATTTATCGAATGTACTACAGCTAAAAATTACCAAAGGTAGAATTAGGAGATAGATAAAATTTAATTTTTTCATATTTCTAATTATTTATGTATAGATGCTACAGGAAAACAGATAGTAACCTTTCTATTATTTAATTACATTATAAAGATAAATAAACGTTCATACATTTCTTCAAGAACCTACATTTTTATTATAAACCTGAGTCAATTATTAACCCAATAAATGTCTTTTAGCTGCCCTACTTAAAAAACGTATCTTTTCTTTAAAAGAGAAACGACTTAAATTAACCTTAACTACTCCTTTTGTAAGCATCGTTTTTTTAGTATAATCAATATTTATATCCACCATTACATGCTTTCCTTTGTCCGACAGGTCTAAAGCCTTTGCAATAACTTCATCAATTTGAGTATCATTATCTAATGCTATGTATTCTGCTCCAGTTGCAATGGCCACACCTTCAAAATTTGCTTTCCCAATAACGGAACAAGTTTTTCGGTTTAATGGAATTTTTTGAAATTGAGAAATCTGCCCTAGTTCTCCATCGTTAAAAATAAAGAAAACCGCAGGCACCTCGTAAGCTGCCGCAGTAATGGCTTCTAGTCCTGTCATTTGAAAGGCTCCATCGCCAACGATACCCACCACTTGTTTACCAGGATTAGCCATTTTAGTTGCAATGGTAGCAGGCACGCAATACCCCATACAGTTAAAATCTGTTGGTGAAACAAATTGGCGTGGTTTAAATACTGGAAACAGCTCCGCTGCTAAAAAAGTATGCTTACCGTCATCAACTACCATCATGGCATCCTCATTTAATTGCCTCCGCAAGCTTTTAAAGAAGTGTCCAGGAGAAACAATATCGCTTTCTGGCTCTTTGAGCCAAGTAGCATCGTATTTATTATTTTCAGAAGTCAGCTTTTGTTCAACTTCTTCTCTTGATTTAGTAGTTTTATATCCTTCTTTTTTGAGCTCTTTAATAATAGCTTTAAGAGCTATTTTAGCATCCGACTCAATGGCAACCGTAGATTTAAAATTTTTATCAAATACCTCTGCATTAATATCTATATGAATGAGATTTTTGGGTGGTTCTAACCCATAACTACCAGTAGAAATCTCCGCCATTCGTGCTCCAACCGTAAGCATTACATCGTGCTGAGCCAATGCCCATTGCCCAGACGGCTTAGCAGATTTGCCAAGAAAAACACTGGTGTACAAAGGGTGGTTATTTGGAAATGCACTTTTACCTTGCAAAGTAGTTGACACCGGAGCTGCTAGCATTTCAGCCAATTCTACTGTTTCGTCCATCGCATCAAGAGCCCCCCAACCTACGAACATCATTGGGTTTTTAGCATTTTTAAGCAACTCAACGGCATGTTTAATTCCCACTTCTTTTAATTCAGGTAGTTGCTGTGTGGACTTGTACTTAGGCATTGAAGAAACCTCATCGCTAAATAATTGAACATTAAAAGGTAGCTCTATAAATACAGGGCCAGGCTCGCCAGACATTGCGATGTCATACGCTTTGTAAATCGTTGAAACGACATCTTCATTCTTTTCAATTAGAAACTGTGCCTTAGTAATGTTTTTAGCTAATGTTAATTGATCGAACTGGTGAAGTTGGTATGACTTACCTGAGGTTCTATGAGTTCCACCTGCCAATATCAGCATTGGAATGCCATCTAAAAATGCCTCTCCAATTCCGCTCATAGCATGGGTTAAGCCAGCTGCTGGTACAATGGTAAGCACACCTATACCATCAGAAGTTCTAGAAATGGCATCAGCCATAAAAGCGCCTCCGCATTCGTGGGTTACCAAAATTGGTGTAATCTGATCAGATTTATTCATCTCATCGTACAACTCGGTAGTGTGAGTCCCTGGTATGCCAAATGTATATTTTACTCCAATTTGCTCAAACGCAAACACGGCCAATTCTGCTCCTGTCTTTTTCATTCTATTAGTTTTTTACCCATAATGGCATAAGCTGCCACCCTGCCTGTTAATACGCAACCACCTAAGAAAGTGCCTTCTAACGTACCTACTCCATGCATGCCACCACCACCAAAGCCTGCCACTTCCCCAACAGCATAAAGGCCTTCCATTGGTTTTTCATCTAAACCCATAACTTGGCAATCCAAATTGGTTTGAATACCTCCCAACGTTTTTCGCGATAATATATGCTCTCTGATAGCTATCAGCTTTCCAGCCTTGGAATCTACAATTTTTTGAAACTTACAAGTTCGTACTTTATCTCCTTTATATTGGCGCGTATGTGCTATTCGCCTCAGTTGGTCATCGTTATGAAATTTTGGCCCACGCTCTATTTGAGCATCATAGGCCTCTACCTCAGCTTTTACATGTTCTAATTTAACATCTTCTGTACCAACAAGTTGATTCATTTTAGTCACCAATTTCTCTAAATTATCTGCAGTAACAAAGTCGATGCAATTATCAACCATATCATTTACCAACTCCTTATTGCCAAATAGAATCGTTTTTATAAAGCCAAGCCAACTCTTATCGCGCATTGCTTTGTTCGATTCCGAACCAGAAATGGCAAGCTCCTTATAAGCAATTTTCATATTAAGAATTTGCCAACTGAATTTCTTTTCCTGCTTGCATATTTGCTCAACCGTCCAACGGGTATCATAAGCTGTTATTAAAGGTATGGGATCAAACCTTTTGCCTGTATAATCTAACCACAAGGCTGATTTAGGTGGCACCAAACTTAATCCATGCTCTTTTTTTTGAGGGTGAGGATGATTTACACCAGCAGCATAAAGCCAGTTTTTATCAAGGTGAGTTACAGCTCCTTGCTTTCGAGCTACTGCATCATGCATATCGCCTAAGGCATACTTATGAGCACCATTTAGTATTACTTCCGGAGGGTTTCCCCAAGGCTTATACCAATGGTCACGTACTTTTTTAATGTTACCTCCCATTCCTCCTGCGGCAATTACAATTTGCTCTCCAGAAGCTTTAAATGTATCCTCTAAATTTTCATTGGTTCCTGATACGCCAATAATTCTAGTATTATCCGTAATTAATTGTTCTACTTTATGTTCATATTTAACGGTGAGATGTGTATTAGCATTTGGGTGAGTAAATAATTTCTTGTTAAGCACTTTAGTTAGTTCAGCACCCGTACCCCAAACCATATGAAATCGAGGAACTGAGTTACCTGGTTTGAATAGTCCACGCTCTACCCAGTGTACCACAGGAAAAAAACTAATGCCTTGTTGTTTCAGCCAATCATATACTTGGGGCGTACTATGATACACATAATTCTTAGCCCATTGCTTGGGTAAAACATCTGTTTCTTCAAAATTGGCAACCGAACACCAATCTTTAAATGCTTGTTCAGGACTATCTTTTATACCCGACCTACGTTGATGTGGAGTGTCAACAAAAAACATGCCCCCAAACGACTCCTTCGCCAATCCACCAAAATTGTTTTCTGTATCTCGGTCAATTATCAGTACTTTTTTATCAAAATTTAGCAACTCTATGGCTGTAGTAATACCCGCAATTCCGCCACCCACTATTACAACTTCAGACTGGTATTTTTTACACATTGCACTAAAATTAATACGAAATAGTTATTGAAGACTGTTGTAATCTATCTGCTACATACTTTTCCAGCTTCCCTTTAGAACTAAGCCTTGCATATTTTTCAAGTTGGCCATTTGTTAATGATGGATCTACTTGTTTTAGCTCTTTATAAACCGTAACCATCCCCTCAACTCCTCTTGCACTTGCTTTCACCTCATCGAGGTTGTCCTGATGTTGAATAATGTATAGTGATTTACCAAATAGATAGGTCACCTTAAACTTTTCGGCATATTTAAACCGCTTATTATTCATTAAGCTCTCTAGAAAAACTCTGTCTAATATTACAGAAATATAAGGCGTATTGCTTAACCAATTAATAATGTTTTCGGATAAGGCTTTGGTATCATTTTGATCAGTAGCAATAGGGTTGTTTTCTAACCAGATTATATTTTTAATAATTATTGGTTCTTCCTCTTTAAATTCTTCTATAGTTTCCCACGAAGTGTTATTAACATGCTGAGCAAAAAGACCGAACGAGCTCATACTGAAAAAAAATATAAATGAGATGCTTCGCATACAAAATTGGTTTATACTAAGATGAAAAAATATATGGATAAAATCAATTAATCAAAGCTCCTTATTTTTTAATTAAGCCAGTTGGAAAAGCAATTACACTTTCATTACCATCTTTACCAACAGCAGATACACCAAACATATAATTATCAATTACTATATTTTCTAATGTAAAATGGTCAACATTACCAACATACCGAGAATATTTCCATTGTGAGGCTGTAGTTTCTCGCCAATACACTTTATAACCAAGTAACCAGCTTTTATCAGATTTTTTCCATTTTAAATGGGTGTCTGGGCTTACCATCCCACCAATTTTTAATTTTTCGGGAGATGGTGGCGCCCAGGCCAAAGCGGCCAATGTAATGGCATTAACTCTGGTTAGTTTAGCAGCATACTCAAAATTTACACCACTAAGTACATCTCCATATTTAACCCCATTCTCCTCTCTAATGTTTTGGTGCTGGCGGTTATAGTTCTCGTGGGTTTCCATTATTCGAATACCGGCAAAGCCCATATCATTAAATGGTCTATGATGTCCGCCTCTTCCAAAACGATCTAATCGGTAAATTATCATTGGTTTCACATCTGCAATGTACTTCCTTGAAAGCGCATCCACATAACGAGCTAACTGACGAGAAACGCCATCTACTTCTCCTCCAAAAAACCGCCTTCTTCTACGTGCATCTTCAGATTCTGTTACAGGAGTAGGTTCTGAGAATATTCTAAAAGACTGGTTATCAATCACTCCATCTACTCCCTCGATATTCCCTATCATATCATTATTAAGCACACCAATGATGTTCCAGTTCTCTTCCAGCGCCTTGGCAGCTAAATGCTTACCTCCAAACAGACCTTGTTCCTCACCTGATAGACCAACATATACTACATTAGCGTGAAAAGAGTATTTGGAAAGCACACGGGCAGTTTCAATTACTGCCGCCATGCCAGAAGCATTATCATTGGCTCCT
The DNA here is from genome assembly GCA_964654735.1 of uncultured Roseivirgaceae bacterium. Classification (GTDB taxonomy): domain Bacteria; phylum Bacteroidota; class Bacteroidia; order Cytophagales; family Cyclobacteriaceae; genus JAKISE01. The sequence continues at coordinate 5,990 of CAZZML010000179.1, forward strand.
GGTGCATCTGTTATGCCATCGGTTGGATCCGATGCTCTGGAATCGATATCTCCAGAAATAATTACATACCTATTAGTTGTTGGAACTGCCTTTTGAACGGCAATTACATTAACCACCCAAGTGTCATTTTTTATTCGAGTTTTCTCGTCTCCTTTTACTAAGGTTCGTTGGTATTCTACGGTTAAGCAGTTTTTACAATCTTTAGAAATTTCTTCAAACCTACTTTTAATCCATCTTCGTGCTGCCCCAATACCGTGTGTATTAGATACAGTATCCGACATTGTGTTTCGAGTGCCAAAACTCACCAATTTTGTAACAGAGGTTTCAATTGCTTTGGCAGAAACATTGGATGATATATCGTAGATATCTTGCGAAAATTCCAATGGAACGCTCGTTTGCGCAATTCCATTAGCTGCCAGTAGTATAAAAAAAACGAGTATTTTGTACATTGTAATAGAATTTAACTTTAGGGAACCT
>CAZZML010000180.1:0-6458 GCA_964654735.1 uncultured Roseivirgaceae bacterium
AGTCGGTATGACTGAATGACATCATATTATGGCTTGTAATAGATTTTCCTTGCGGGTTTAAGGTATTAACTGGCATAAAATAACTATGGCTAATTCAAGAATTAAAAAAGAAGTAAAAGAGTGGGGTATTTTTGTTATCATCTTACTTACCCTATATTTTACAGGTTTACATACCGAAGTAGCTGCCTTTGCGCAGAGAGCCGTTTTAGCTATAGGCATTGCTAATCCTGATACTACTCCCTTGGAAGATAAGGAAAGAGCTGCTTATGATTTTACCCTAACCAAGATGGATGGTAGCACATTAGATTTTGAAACACTTAAAGGTAAAGTGATTTTTATAAATATGTGGGCTACCTGGTGTGCACCTTGTATAGCAGAAATGCCAAGCATTCAAGAGTTATACAATAATTATAAAGACAATTCTACTGTGGTATTTGCAATGATATCCTTTGATAAAGACCCTGAAAAAGCTAAAACATTTGTTGATAAAAAAGGATTTGATATGCCTATTTACTTCCCTAATAAAACTCAAATACCTAAAGTATATGAATCAAAAGGAATCCCTACTACTTATGTAATTGATAAAGAAGGATATATCGCTTACCGAAAGGTAGGAATGGCAAGTTATGATTCAAAATCATTTGCCAAAATGATGGACGAGTTAATTGCCAAGTAGTAAAAAAATGGGGCATCCAAATAGCTCGTTTGCAATTGAACACCCCTTAACCAAGTAAATTTTAACCACCCAAACGAGTCGAAAAGTTTTTAAAAAGCATATACTGCGGCAAAAGTTACTTGTGATGCATTGGTTGAAGGGTTACTATCTTTATTTAGAAAACCTAAGTCTCCGGAAGAATCTATTCTTACTTCTGGAATAAATGTAAACCCACCTACTTTAAAATTGCCAGTGATTGTAGTTGAGAACACATCTCCTGCAGCTTGAGTAATTAATCCAGATTCATCTTTTCCTTCTTTAATTGTGAAGTATTCTGTTCTAAGTCCGATAGCGAATATGTCGTTTAGCGCATACTGAGGATATAGAGCCACACCATTATAACCACCTTCAATGCTACTTGCATAAGTGTAATCAGCAGCATTTAGCCCAAGATAAAAGGCATCAGTCATTTGATATCCTGTAGTTAAATCCAGAATAGTTCCCGATTCTGGCCCCATCACAAAATTTAAATACATATCCCAGTCTTTAGCAGGAGAAAGAAATACTTGGGCACCAATATCACTCATCCCATTCGTATCAGTATATACGTTCCAATCGTTAAATAAACCCACCATTACAGCAAATCGATCCGAAAATGCATAGTCCGCTTTGATTCCAGCATTTTGAAAAGGCCCATTTGTAAATAAATAGGAGGTTGAGTAATTGAAATTGCCTGCTGGGGAAATTACTTCGTAGCCAACAAAGGTTCCCATGTAGCCAGCTGTAAGTGCTAATTTTTCTGTTACTGCATATGAGATATATAAATTTTGAATCCCAATCATTGGACCGTTTCCGTCTCCATCGGGATCAAATATCGGGATTGATTTAAAACTCCGAGGACCAAAAGAAAACTCGGCCATAAAGCTCACATTTTTAAATGATTTGGTTATGGCTACATCCAACATGCCTATTGAAAGTGAATTACGGTTATCTGCAAAAGATGTAGGAATGTTGTCTTTACCAGAAAAATCATAGGTATAATATACATCGGCCGAACCACTAATTTCTAAAGGTGAGCTTTCCACTTTTTCCTCTTCTTGTGCATAAGTTTTTAATGGCAATGCAAAAATTGTTGCTACAACAATTTGTAAACATCTCTTCTTGATTAAATTTGTGTTGTGTTTCATAAGTTTATTAATTTAGATTTATGGATTAAGTCCTACCTCGCAATGTTTGCCGACATTTGAGGTAGGCATTTTTTTATATTTATTATGCCGAACTTATTTCAGCATTAAGTATTAGTCATCGTGAATTATTGTGTAGCCTCTAATTCCATGCTCGTGGCTATCAAGACCTTCTTTTTCGTGTTGCTCAGACACCCTTATGCCCACCGTCTTTTTTAGTACAAAAAAGATAAGAAAAGCCACCGGAAAAGAAACAGCTCCATAAGCTAACACACCATATAACTGATTTAGGAATGTGTGTTCTGGGTTTATTGAGAATAAACCTACCGCAAGGGTTCCCCAAATACCGCCTGTTAAATGAACTGACACTGCACCAACAACATCATCTAAATGAAGTTTATCTAGCAATATTGCGGAAAACACAACCAGCACTCCTGCTACAGATCCAATCAATAAAGCCGCATTAATTGATACCACATCCGCACCAGCAGTTATACCAACTAACCCAGCCAATATTCCGTTTAACACCATACCAAAGTCCATTCTTTTAAATACAAGGTAGGCCGTAAAAAAACCTAGCAGTCCGCCTGTACAAGCAGCTAAGGTTGTGGTAACCAGTACATAAGAAACAGCATCAGGGTCACCTGATAATACAGACCCACCATTAAACCCAAACCAACCTAACCAAAGTAAAAACACTCCAATTACAGCCAGTGGAATAGATGCACCTGGTTTATCAACCACTTTACCATTTACATATTTACCCAACCTAGGCCCAATTACAATAATACCGGCAAGTGCTCCCCACCCTCCAACAGAATGAACTAAAGTGGAGCCGGCAAAATCATAAAATCCCAGCGTGTCTAACCAACCTCCGCCCCACTTCCAACTACCTAAAAATGGATAAACAAGCCCTACGTATATAAGAGTAAAAATCATATACCCCGAAATTTTTACACGTTCAGCAATTGCTCCCGAAACAATAGTTGCGGCTGTTGCAGCAAACATTGCTTGAAACAGAAAATCCGTCCAATAAGTGTATCCTCCGCCTGCATAACTAATGGATGCTCCGCTCAAAATTGGGTCATATCCGATACCAAAACCGGCAAAACCTAAAACACCTTCAATCAGGTTAAAATTACCTGGGTACATTAAATTAAACCCAACAAAACAATAAGTTAGTAAACCAATAATTGGTGTAATCGTATTTTTGAATAAAATGTTAACGGTGTTTTTGGATTGTCCAAAGCCCGCCTCTACCCCAGCAAAGCCTAAATGCATAATAAACACGAGAGCTGTGGCTAGCATCATCCAAACATTATTGGCTGTAAAAAGCGCCTGAGCACTGGATGCTGCTACATCAGCAATGGTTGCTGCAACCTCAGGTTGTTGTGCTAAAGAAACCACATCTTCAGCCATTTCAACTAAATTTTCTGTCATTGTTATAATTGTTATAAATTGTTATTTAATTTTTTCTGCCCTGAAAAAATCTCGTTAATTCAGTATTTGTAATTTCAAGGGTGTAATTACACCCTAACAAATTCATTTTACCTTAATAATTTCAGTAACTGGCTATTTTTTTACCCAATTATTCTGCTAAAGTATGATTTATTTTATTTATAGGGTAATTTTTTACCCTTAATATTATTTTTTTGAATCTTTTTTTATAATCATGGGTTAATTTTAACCCACTAATCGAGATTTTGTTGCTATTTTTTTTGCAGCAAGGCTTTATTAGGGCTCTACCACACTTTTTTTATTAATTCATAGATTTATCACCGAATTGATTAAATTAGTACACTATGAAAGAGCAAAAGAAAATCAAGGAGTATAGTAATGGAGAAGTAACGATTGTTTGGGAGCCCGCCATTTGTTCTCACTCTGAAGTATGCATTAATCGTTTGCCAGAAGTATATAACCCTTACGGAAAACCTTGGATAACCATTAAAAAAGCAACAACCGGACAACTGAAAGAGCAGATTTCAAAATGCCCATCAGGAGCCTTAAGTTATTATATGAATGACGAAGATAAAACAACCACCAAAAGCACTAATACAGAGGTTATCATAATGCCCGATGGCCCAATGGTAGTTTCAGGAAATATTACTGTAATAGGTGCTGATGGAAAATCAGATTCAAAATCTAGTAAAACAGCTTTTTGTAGATGTGGTGCATCAAGAAACAAGCCTTACTGTGATGGCTCACATGCTAAAATAGAGTTCAAGGGTTAGGAGTTTTTCTTATTTTCCTTTTTTTGCCAAGTTGAAATGTCCTAGAAATATTGAACCCAAAACGAATATCACCATCCCAAAAATTATCTCGGGTATCTGCAATAAATCCTTTTTCGAAAGTAGTTCGAGAATTGGATATGTGAAGCTGAAATACATGCCCTCCGGTTTCTATATCTACTCCAAGCCCAATAACATCGTAGGTTTTTGTAGATACTAAGGGATTAAAACGATAATAATATTCGCCTGTAAGTGCAAAACTATGATTAAGTTTATATCGGCAGGCTCCTCCCAGGTATAAAATATTATTATTATCCGAAACTTGTGGTACGGTATTTAAATGCACCAAGCCGGGCATTAATTGAACCGTTATTTTTTCATTAAATTTTCTTGAAAACATTAATTGATTAACAAACCCAAGTCGCTCAACAGTTGAAAGATCGTCTGTTATTTCATTTGTTGGCAGAGCAATGCTGGAAAGAAATGTAACGCTGACCAGAGAACTCTCTACTCCTGATTTTTGTCTTAAAATTTTCCATTTAAAAAAGGTATCGTATGTTTTTTCATAACTACTTCTTCCAATTCCTACGTTTATAAAGTTGGTTATACCATATTCAAACCCTAACCTTATATTGGCCTGATCTAAGCCAAAAAAATCTTGAATACCTGAATTTATTGGGCCAAACCGGTGATAGATTAAAAAGTCAAGCTCGCCTTTGTTTTTGGTTTTAGTAGAATGCCCATTGATAATATGTGTGCCCTTAAATGCTGCTAGAGCATATTCTATATCCGCCTCCTCCTCTAGCATATTTAATAAGTCGTTTTGAGCAAAAGTTGGAATTGAGCAAAGAAATAAGCTTGCCCAAAATAAGCAGAGAACAATTTTGTTAGGCAGTTCTTGAATTTTATTTTTCATTGATAGGATATTCATAAAGGATAGTAACTTCAACTACTTTGGCAATTTTTTGGAACATAATGGAAGGCACTTCTATATTAAATTCGTTTAGAGCTACCTCAAATGTAGCCTTGACGATGAGTTTGTCGTTTGTATAAGAAATTTTCCCTATAATAATTCTTTCGTTTGCAATCCCATGAATTGTTAATATACCTAAAACTAAGGCCTTTGGCATTGGTTTGTCGATTTCCCATTGTTGGATTTTACCTGTAAATGTTGCCTTAGGAAACTTCTCCGATTCCATATATTTTTCATTAAAATGCTCTTGAATTAAAGATCTCTTGAATTCGAAAGAATTGATAGGGATTGAAAAGGCAATTTCTCCAGTTGATAGGTTTATAGCACTTTTACCTTTTGATGTTGAAGCCGTAATGTCTTCTAATGGAGCAGCGGAAAAAAAAGTGGTTTTACTTTTACTGGCAACAACCTTTTGTGCCATTGAAAAATACCCTGTAATAAGCAATATGAAAATAAACCCTGCCTTCATTTAGAATGATTAATTGTCAATTGCTCCATCATCTACCCAACAGGCTATGGCATCTTTTTGAGCTTGGGTTAAGGTACTGTTTTTAGGCATACTACCACTTTGAGTTCTGGATTTAATATCTGCAGCCTTACCTTGAACATTGCTAAAACTGGTAAAATTTGTTTGTGCCGTAGAACCATCGTGGCAACCGGTAACAGCACAGCTATTATTAATTATGGGTTTAATGGTTGAGGTATAAGAAACTCCTGTCAACACTGTTTCAATAAGAGAAAAATCACAACCTGTAGCATCTGTAATTAACACCTCGTATTGCCCTGATGCTAAATTATTAAATGTTGCCTCTGCTTGAGATGTTGAACCAATTTTATATGTATAGGGCAAAACCCCGTTTACAGGCTGAACTGTAATAGCTCCGTTAGTTGTTTTGCAGCCCGATGGTGTTAATAATGCTGTTGCCTGAAACCCTCCTTTGGATGCAACTAAAATAGCCTTAGAAACTGAACATTTTACATTGTCAGTTATAATTATGGTATAATTACCGGCCTTCAGCTTATCAATTGTATTTGTTGTTTGCATTGCCGGATCATCAATTGCATAGTTATAAGGAGGTTCGCCCCCCGAAGCGGCAATAATAATTTCCCCATTGTTTTGCCCGCAATCTGCATCAGTAATAGCAACTGTAAAGTCAAGTGTTGAAATGGAACAATCAACAGGAACAGGTTCACCTATTTTATTGGATGTACACGAAATAAAAATGGCAAGCAAGCCAACCAGAATAGCTTTTAATATATTCATTTAGTTAATTTTAAGAACATCAAATATAGGATGTTAATTAAAGGAAGCCTTGCTAAAGTAACTGGCTAAAGTAAAGAATCCACCTTCTAACCCGCAAGGAAAATCTATTACAAGCCATAATATGATGTCATTCGGTCATACCGACTAAAGTACG
>CAZZML010000181.1:0-6453 GCA_964654735.1 uncultured Roseivirgaceae bacterium
CTTTGCATTCGAACTTTTTAATTGGAGAAGTAAATTAATTGGGCTAAGTTCTAACTAGGACAGCATTTTTGTATTATCTAATATGGACATGTTGCTATTTGCTTAAAACTTAAAGAACGTCATTTCGTAGTGCAACGGAGAAATCTTTGCCGCTTATAGTAACAGGCTACATGGTCAAGATTCCTTCGGAATGACTTGCAGGAACGGTTTTAGTGGAATATATAAGCATTTTAGCTGTATTGTTTAGAACTTAGCCATTAATTGTAATAATTTCATAGTTTAAACAACAAACAAGTATTATGAAAAGCAAACTAACTAAATTAGGGCTGGGCATATTAGTTATAATTGCCATGGCATTTAAAGCGTATGATTATAAAATGGAAGCAACAAAAGAAACTATGGTAGCCGATTGGACAAGGGCTAAAGCTTTTACATTGGAGTATATAGCGGCTATGCCTGATGAGGGTATTAATTACCGACCTACAGATAGTGTAAAAACTTTTGCAGAACAAATGCTGCATATTGCAAGTACTAATATGGGCATTACCGCACAGGCTTTAGGGGTAGCTCTACCTATTGAAGATGTAAGAGGATTGGAGAAAAATGAAAGTTATAAAACAAAAGAGGCTCTTACAGAAGTGGTTGGGCAAGGGTATGATTTTGTAATCTCAAGCTTAGAAACAGCTTCGGCCGATAAACTGCAAACCCAAATTAAATTATTTGGCCGGTTTGATGTAAGTGCCAAAAGTGCTTTGCAAAAAGCATTTGAGCACCAAACACACCATAGAGGACAAGCTGCTGTTTACATTAGAATGCAAGGAGTTGCGCCTCCAGCAATGAAGTTGTTTTAGGCGATTATCAGCGTGCGAATCCGGGCGGCATAGTGGTTCCGTGGATTAACAATTGGCACTATCTGGTGTTATAACTGATAATGCTGCTTGTAATCTGAGTGGATTGGCAAACTGAAAGGAGGATAACTATGCTTCTAATTACAACCAGAACTAGTCACGCAACCTCATTAATTCCTTTGCTATAACGTTTGTGGAGTCTCGCCCCACGTTGTAATTAGATGCATAGTTTTTCCAATTTGCAAGAACATCTTGTACTTTAGCTATTATATTGTTGGGTTTATTTATGCTAAAAGAATTAGCTAACTCCATCAACTGTTTTCTGCCCGGTGCCTGACTCTCACCTGCTACCATTGTGCTGTGCCATCCATGCGATGAGGACGAAAAAGTTAAATCATAAGCTGGGGCAAATTTCCAATTGCCTTTATGATCCATTAAAAAGGCAAAATTCTTACTGTGATCATCGCGATTATGAGAATAGATATTAAAAGCAGCTAGTCTGAAGATTTTTTCATGTGCCCTAACATGATTTTCAAGCTTGAACGCACAGTCCATTAAATGCCCATAATCCATATTGCTTTGTCTGAAATTATCATGCATCAAACCACTTGCGGAATGCAGGTGCACCCTATTGCCTTTGACCCGGTCAAACCTCTTTGTGCCAAAGTAGTTTTTTCCTGACTTTCCGGTGAATAGTTTGCTCGTGCTCATTTCAATACCACAATCTACTGCCATTTTATAATAGGCATATTCAATGTTTGCAATATCAATTCGATCAGATGATGATGGAAACTTTATAATCCATGGCTCATAACCCTTCTTTAGTTTTTCTGTGCCTTGAATAAGATGGTCTGTATTGGGGTTATAGTTAATAAATATTTTTGGCCTGGCTCCGCCTGATGACCCTCCAAGTACGTATAATTCTTCTATCATATCTGAGCTTGCTCCTTCTAAAAGGCAATTCATCTCATGTGCAATTGTATCTAATTCAGCTATAGGGCTAGAGGTAAAATATGACTTAATTTGTGGGTGATAGATTAATGCTCCCATACCACCAGAACCTATGTATGCCAATCTATCCAAGGGAGTTATCTGATTGATAGAAATTCCTCTTGCAACTAAAGTTCTATCTAATAAAAGACGCCCCCAGCCATCGGGTAAAGAATCATTAAATAAGCCAAATAAGCCCTCAAACATATCTGTGCCTATTGAAAAAATTTGTTCTGAGAGAGGCAGTTTAAATGGAGATACATTTAAGTCGGAGTCGATAAAACCAGGGTAATATTTGAAGTAGATTTTTTTATTAGAACTAACTAATTCGCCTAGCTCAACTTCTTCTCCATTTAAACTAATGGAAACTTTTAGCTTGTCAATATTTGCCATTATCTTCTGGTATTATCACTAAAAAGATGCTCTATTTCCTTAATACTATCCATAGGTTTTAGCAATGAATTAAATTCATCTAACCTACCTAATATCAACAACAGTTTTAAAAAAGATTCCAGAGAAATTTTTCCTAATCTTTCAAAACGTTTAACACTCCCTAGCGAAACACCTGAGCGATCTGCTATTTCGGCTTGCGTTAAGTTTAACTCCTTCCTTAGCTGTCTGTGCTTTAATGTAATGTTCTTTAGAACCTCAGCAGGTAATGCAATTGTACTGTATTTGCTCATTTCGATTAATATATTAACTAAATATAACATTATTTGTTAATAATAGCTAATATATTAACTGTTAAATATCAATGCCGTTTAGTTAAGCCACGAATGTCATTGTGAGCGCAGAATTTAAAAAAAATCAGCGGAGGGAAATGACGGAGTCACAAAAGATTTCTTTTTTATTCCGAGGTACGAGGAATCTTGTGAGGCTAGAAAGTTATCTTCGAAAAGCAGGAGATTCCTCGTACCTCGGAATAAAAAATAGGATAATTTGGAACCTCTTTATACAAATCCGTCAATGGTAATCCTAGCATAAAATTAAAAACTTTAACTATGTAAGCAATCTGTTAAAATTTACCACGTGGTTATTATTTTACAGATTGCTTCACCCCTTATCCTTCAGCTTAGAAATTAGGATGGGATTCGCAATGACGTTCATTAATTTGCCATTGGGCGGAGTGGCAAACTGCCATTTATATTAGGATTGTAGGTGGAGTGCCACCTGGTATGAAGTTATTTTAAGTACTTATTCAGGGTGCGACTTTAAGTCGCATTCTGAATACTTGTTTATTTTTGTAGCTCAATAATTTTAATCTGATGATTGTACAAATCGGCTATCCATAGCAAATCATTATCAACTAAAACCGTAGCAGGTTTGTTAAGGTTTTTATCTTCGATAACAGTTACTATTTTGTTATCCTCTATTTTAAGGATTTTGTTAGTGCCCATATCTGCAATGTATCCATCTTATTAGTATCACCTGTGATGTGGTGAAGTATTTCTGATTTTGTATCAACGAAATTTCAATTAATAGGAAACAGCCCGAATAAATATTTTATAAGCAGGTACTTTACACAAAAAAGGCATCCCCGGAATTCCGGATATGCCTTTTCGATAAGTTAATTTTTCCTATTCTATTGGGATAATTTTTCCTCTAAAAGTAATAGTTAGAGTGCCATCACCTGCAGTTGGTGTAAACCCTAAAAAATACTCGTTATAAGAAGTATCCCTCAATATAATATCATACACATTATCTGCTGAATTAGAAGGATCCTCATAAACTAACGTAATATCCAACCCAGTACCTGATATAGGGTAGAACCAAGCACCTTCCCAACCCGCACCAGTAGCCGGATAGTGTGTAAATTGGGCTGTGTATGTGCCAATTGGCAAAGGGTCAGCATCTGAAAAAGTATAAGAGCGAGTACCTGTTCCATGAAGAGCATCCGGACCTGTGACAGGAATAACCTTGGCAACATTACTTGTTTCTTGCGCAGACTCTCCCTGTCCATTAAATCTTATTTGCTGAGTTTCGCCACTTAAAAACCAATACGCTGAATCTAAAGAGAGTGCGTTGTCGCTTAAAAAATCAAAATTATAGGTATTAACTGGTGCTGTTACCGTAACATCTTGAGAAGTTTCTACGGTTCCATCAGTGTTAGTTACTGTTTGTGTTATTTTATAAGTTAAAGCCTCTAGAAACTGAATAACCCCTGTAGCTTCATCTATTTCAAATTGACCACCTGTTACCACATAAGTGGTTTCTGTTGCTCCTGTAGCAGTACTGGTAATAGTTGCTTTATCCCATTGTACGGGAGTTTCATTGTCCAATGTAAATCCGGCAACTGGTGGAATCTTTTCATCCTCTTTACAGCCAGCTAATACCAGTGTAGCTGCCAAAAAAAGTAACATAGTTTTCATTGTATTTTTCATAATTTTACATGTTTAAGTTTATTGGATTATTAAATTGTAGTTTATTTAAGTAAATTTATTTTCATGGTTGGGTATCCTTTATCGCCCCTATCATTGTAAAAATTAGTAAATCTCATTTTATAATAATTTCCATCAGCAAGGCGAAGCACATATTTTTTATCAGAATCCATATTGTAAATTGGGTTCTCTGAGTTTGGTGTTATTTTCCATTTAGAGCCAATAATTCCTTTCCAATCGGTAAGTTGTAGGTTTTTAGCCATAGCCAAATCAATGTCATCAAATGAAATTTCTTCGTCAAATACCTGTGCTACTCTAACTCCCCCCTCATTATTAATCATTATACCATTTTGGTAGTAAGTTGAAAATACACCAGGCGTTAAGGTTTCGAACCAGCCAAAGTAGGGTGCTAAATAAAAATCCCATTCTAAAATTTCAGGTTCATGCCTAACAATGTCATTTTGTTCAAACGAAAAATATACATTAGCTAAATTTGGTGTTCTGTTTATAGTAAACTCTTTTTCTTCCGTACTTTCTACATGGGCATATTTAAATGTATATGAGGTTGAGGTTTTAGATACAAACTGAATTTTATAATAGGCCTCTTCTGGAGGTGAAGTGCCTCCTCTGTAAACTAAATATACTTCACTATTTTCCCAATCCCGAAGTGCAGTAGAGTCCCTCTCATTAGAATAGGCAGGGTCATTAAATTCCCACTTATTTGAAGTGAATAATTCATTCACTGTATTTTTATCAACCGCTGAAAAGTTGGTTGTGCCTGTTTTTATGGCTGTTGCCACTACCGTATAATTTACAAGCACAATATCACCCTCTAAGGCAGATTGAAAAGCTAAATCCCAACTGCCAATAGGTTCATTTGATACTTCAACTGTTATATTTTCATAAACCTTAAAAAAAGTAATATTACCATAGATACTATAGTTACTTGTAATTCCATCTGTTTTAGGAAGACCTGGAACTTCATCAAAACAAGAGGTTAGCATTGACCCAAGGAAAATAATTGAAATGTATTTATGCAAATTTTTCATAGTACTACTTTTATTTACTTAAACTTAAAATCATCTTAGCAAAATAGGTTCTTCCTAAATTAATAGCAGCATGCCTGTCATCATCAGTATCTGCTGTTGGGCGATAACCAACAGTTCTTAAAACATAATTATCAAATAAGTTTTTACCTCCAACAACTATATTAAGCTTATTATCAAAAAACCGCTTACCAAATGTTACTTCTAAGTCACTATAAGATTCTGTAAATACATTATACAACTCTTCGGTGCCAATATCAAGCACTAAGCCTGGAGTTTCGCCATACAGTTTATAATTAGCCATAGTAATTAAGCCCCAAGATTTTATATTATATTTTGCATTTATTGTTATGTTATCATACTTGATAGGGGTTGTCCAATCATTCCCATCATTCTCAAAAGATTCACTAGTTCTACTATAGCCAGCGGATAAAGTTAACCCATTCTGATGCTGCAAAGAGACGCTAATATTTGTGCCAATGTATCGCTGCCCATCTAAATTTCTGTAGGTGGCAGAAGTGGGGCCATCCTCTGGAGTGGTGATTAAAGAAATTACGTCATTCCCATCATTAAAAAAGAAGGAGGGTTCAATTTTAATTGCATATTGGCCTTTTTTGATTTTATAACCGACTGAAGCATTATAACTATTAGTTGTTTCCGCCAACAAGTTGGAATTACCTGTAATATCATGGTTAACATCTTGAAAGTTTAGGTATAATTCTTTTAAAGAAGGAGCTCTAAATCCCTTGGCATAAGAAACCCTAATGTTTAAGTTATCAATTGGTTTCCATTGAAGATTTATTGAAGGAATGATTGGAGCATCAAAAGTTGTGTTATAGATTAAACGTACTCCGGGCTGAAAAGAAATGTTTTTATGTACTTGCCAATGAGAACTTACAAAAACCGCATAATCGGTAATTATAGCAGAGTCTTCATTAACTCTTTCACCCTTTCCAAATTCATGGTTGATATCCCAACCAAACTGATATGATATTTTAGAGTCCTTTTTTGCATAAGTAAAATTACCCCTGGTCATTATATTGTCAAATCTTGTTGTGGCGGTTTTAAGTACTTCACTTTGAATAAGGCTCTCAACATCTCGATTGAAATAAGTGTATGACCCAACCACATTATAGGATAAGTTTTCAGTTATTTTATCCAAGAAAGTTATCTTATTGATAGTTCTTAACG
>CAZZML010000182.1:0-6429 GCA_964654735.1 uncultured Roseivirgaceae bacterium
TTTTAGTGGAATATATAAGCATTTTAGCTGTATTGTTTAGAACTTAGCCATAGAAACTTATGCACAAGCCTAAAATAAGTATTCTAATGCCCGTAAAAAACACAGGAGCTTTTTTGGAAGAATGCCTTGATTCAATTTTAAACCAAACTTTTAAAGATTGGGAATTAATTGCTGTAGATGATACTTCAACTGACCACAGTCATCAAATTCTTCAATCGTATAGTAATAAAGATGTTCGAGTGAAAATCTTTAAAAACTCAGGTAATGGAATAATTGCTGCACTTCAACTAGCCTATCTTTATTCAAAGGGGTGCTTTATTACCCGAATGGATTCGGATGATTTAATGGAGCCTGAGAAACTGGAATTGATGCTTAACCGGTTGCAATTAAAAAGAAATGGGCATATTGCTGTAGGGCTGGTAAATTATTTTGCTAGCGGTGTGTTAGGGGAAGGTTATTCCAATTATGCTAACTGGCTAAATAAATTAACCCTTTCAGAATCTAATTTCTCTGCTATTTATATAGAATGCACTATCCCATCGCCTTGCTGGATGATTAGCAGGAATGAATTTGATAACTGTGGAGGATTTAATTCGGATGTGTATCCCGAAGATTATGATTTAGCATTTAGGTTTCGGAAAGCTGGCTTAAAAATTACAGCCGTTAAAAAAGTGATTCACCAGTGGAGGGATTATGACACCCGCACCTCTCGTACGGATAAGAATTATGCAGATAACCGTTTTGCCGAGCTTAAAGTAATGCACTTTTTAGAGCAGGATTATGATACTGAAAAATCATTAGTGCTTTGGGGTGCAGGTAAAAAAGGGAAGAAGGTTGCTCAATTATTATCGGATAGAAAAATCTCATTTCAATGGGTTTCTAACAATATAAAAAAAGTTGGGCATAATATTTACGGAATTATTCTGGAGGATATGTCAGCATTTAACCAATTGGAGAACGCTCAAGTAATTATTGCTATAAGTTCTCCTGATGACTCTGAAGAAATAAATCAGGTGATAAGTAAAAATCAACAGAACGAATACTATAGATTTTATGGCTAAGTTTACGTATGGTAGCATATTGGCCTACTATCTGTTTCCCGCTGATTTCGCAGATGGCACGGATTTATTCTGCGTGAATCAGCGATATCTGCGGGAGTAAAGTATAGTAGTGAGTATAGTTATAATAAACCTAGCCGATGCTATTAATCCACTCGAAAAGAATAATGATTTTCTTCCCCAGTCGCAATCCCATTTGAATACTGCCTTTCGGTAAAGTCAACAATTCCTTCTTTACTTACGGTTATTAACGTAGTACATCTTGTGCCATACCCTTCAATATGTATAAAAAGAGGTGAAATAGCTCTTTCTTTATCTAAAGGTAGCCCGGTTGAAGGCAAATTATTATCATCTGCTTGTTGTTGATTAACCATTACATCGAATAGAGCCCCTTTGTTTAGCGTAGCTTTAGAAAGCAGGGGAGCCAATGCTGCTTTACCAGACTCGATTTTTGGCCATTTGCTGTTGAGCAAAGCATTGCTAAGACCGTACAGCCCCGTGCCTAGCTGAGCTATTTTATTACCATAATTGGAGTAATACCACGGGTCGTTAAAACTACCTGCAATTAAACTGTACCCATTATATAAATCACCTGATTTGCTTAATGCTTTAAGGTATTCTTTAGGGTTAAACTCACCTGCCAAATAATCCGAAACTAGTTTTCCTCTGGTTGGCGCATAGGGCTTAATATTGGCAATATCTCTATAATTGGTAAGCATAGCGAAATAGCCTTTTCTGGTAATTCCCATCCAGGTACCGCCTCCTTCAAGGTCTTTTCCTCCCAGAATATTTGGGTTTTCCTCCCAGTAGTTGGCTGGCAAAGTGGGGCGTTTATAAAACTCATCTCGGTTAGCCAAAATAACTAGCGGATACTCTTTATGTTGTTTGTAGGATAGAAATATTAAGCACATAGGTTCTAGTTAACAATGTTCAATGACCAATTTACAATTTAAATAAACCAGTGATTGCTAATTAATACTTTTGCATTGAACATTGATAATTACACATTAACCCGCATTATTCATTGGGGCTTGGAATAGAATCCTGATGAATAATGCGGGTTAATCATTCTTAATTTTGATAAAGCCAAGTTCTACCGCCAAAGTTCCAATAATTAGTAAAATTATAATCCAGCTACTAGCCATCATAACAGGATTTGCCCAGCCGTAAATAGAAGGCTTAAATTCAAACTCTATGGTATGCTTACCCGAAGGAATCTCTAAAGCACGCAACACATAATTAGCTCTTAGAATTGGAGCTTCTTTGCCATCAATAGTGGCTTTCCAGCCATCTTTATAATAAATTTCTGAAAAAATAGCTAAGCCATCTGCCTCATTGCTTGACGTATAAATCAGGTGGCTTGGTTTATAATCGGTTAACGTAATAGTGCCATTATAACCTAAAGCTATATTGTTTAAGTTAAATTTTGATTGGTCGATAACCGCTGTTGTTTTTGTATCAATTTCTAATGTTTTCGCCAATTCATCATCAGGTGTTTCTACCTGCTCTATTGATTGTACAAACCATGCATTACCATTGGCACTTTCGTTTTTAACAACCGCATCTTTTGATGGCCCAGCTAAAAAATACCGTGTATTTAACATATTAAGAACTCCTTGGTTACTGAAATCAGTAGAGCCTGCTCTTAAATTAGTAATTACTTCTTGATGCTCTGCTGTTAATTCTTTCGAAATAAGATCTTGATACCTTCTTATTTTAGCCCCATGATACCCTCCAATAGATTTATGGTAATAGCTTGTTCGAGCTTCGTTCCAGGGATTTTGAAGGTTGAATACTCTGAAATCCAGTCCTTTATCACTTAATATAAGTTTATCTGCATCTGTTTTTTGAAAAAATGTTCGTGCTGGGCTTCTTTTAAAATTACTGTCGTTCAATAACTTTTTATCGGTTGACCATAAATCAATTAGCATTAAAAATGACAGAACTAAATACAGTACCGATGGCTTAATTTTACTGGTGAGCATTGCGAAAATACTGGCAGAAGCTAAAAATATTAAGAAAAAGGTAGCCATTGCACTTCCTTTTAGTAGTGATTGCCGGTCTGCTTTTAGTGGTGCTACCAACCATTCTGGTAGCTGGGCATCAACAGCACCACTATAATTAATAAGGCCTGCAAAAAGCCATAATAAAATTGCAAAACCAGCAGTTGAGCCAACCGCTATTCCCAACTGTTTCTTTGTTTTATTATTCCATTCTAGTT
This sequence comes from uncultured Roseivirgaceae bacterium, assembly GCA_964654735.1. Lineage (GTDB taxonomy): Bacteria > Bacteroidota > Bacteroidia > Cytophagales > Cyclobacteriaceae > JAKISE01. Next base: position 3,280 of record CAZZML010000182.1, read on the forward strand.
GTAGAAATTTTTCCAACCCAATAAAGCCAAGCAAATTCATTGCTAAAATTGGCATGATGATAGCAAAAGTTACGGACCTAAACTTATTATAGCCCGGAAAATAATCGAACATAAAATAATTAAAGCTGCTAAAACTGCTTCCCCAGGTAAGCATAATGCCTAATGCAGCAACTATGGTCATCCAAATAGTGTATTGTTTTGGTAAAGTAATTATTGCAAGTACAACTAAGAATAGAATAATAGCACCCATATAGTAGGGAGCCGAATATGATTGTTGACCCCAATAGGCTGGCATTGCTTGCAATTGTTGTTCAACCTGGGCTTTAGACGCACCTTGTTTCAGCATAAATTTTCCGGTTTCAGAGTCTAAAGCTAGTTTTTGACGAGAGGAACCACCCATAAAATTCTCGAAAAACAGAGTCATTGGTTCAAATATCCCCTGGCTATATTCAAAAGCATAGTCTTTAGTCAGGCCATCTTTATTTTCGCCTGTGGCAACCTGGCTTAGCTCGGATTTGCCCCGAATAGAGTATTTACTGTACTCCATTGTGCTTAATAAAGAACCAATAAAAGTGGCTAATCCAAGTACTGCAGCAACCACCAATATTCCACTTTGTTTTAAAAATGGATTTGGTGTCTGGTTTTTAATTGCAACAATCAATTCTGAAATACCATAAGCTCCAATCATTAAAAATAAGTAGTACGTAATTTGCAAATGGCCAACCCTTAGTTCAAGGGCAACAGCTAATGCAGTTAATGTAAAACCCAATAAATATTTTCCTTTAAAAACAGTTCTAATACCTGCCAGTACAAGAGGCATAAAAGCCACCGCTGCAATTCTGGAATTATGGCCTGCACTAATCCCAATTATATTATAAGAGGATAAACCAAATGCCAGAGCCCCTGCAATAGCCAGGTAAGGGCGTACACCAAATGAAATAAGCAGAATGTAAAAACATAGGAATGATAAATAAACAATGCGTACAGGGTGTGGCAGACCAAACGAAATAGCTATTTGAAGCTTGCCTAAGATGCCATTGCCCCATTTCACTGTAATAAGATAGCCAGGCATACCGCCAAACATCGAGTTTGTCCAAAGGGCTTCTTCGCCTGTAGTTTCTCTAAAATCGATTAGTTCTTTAGCTCCACCTTCCCATTGCTGAATATCATGCTGGCTTAACGATTTATGTTCAAGAAAAACAGGTTTAAAGTAGATAATGGTTACTAATAAGAAAACCAGTACCGCTATAATATGAGGAAGAACCTGTTCTTTAAAATTGATTTTACGCATAATAATTAATTAAACTGCTAATATCTTTAAACAGGTTGGGATTGTAAAGTTATTACCCGATTTTAAATAGTTATGGCTGGTTAATTGCTGAGTTAAAAAGTGCAAGTTTTTTTAGAATATCACTATATTTTTTAAAATCACATATTTTTGCACTTGAAATAGCTTGATAATCAGCACATTATATAATAAATGCAAATTAAGGTATAGTAATACTTAAATTTGCATTATAATGATTATAAATCGGAGAACATTACTTAAATTTGCACTATGGTGTTTAGCGTACATATTTTAGAAAGCCGAATTAAGCTAGATAATAGCTGGAGAGAAAAGTATAAAATACCATTTTATAAGGGGTTAAAAAAAAGGAGATACTTTGAGGAATTTTATGTACAGGTAAAACAAACCAAACTTCATCGCGCTGTTGTGTTAATGGGGCCAAGGAGGGTTGGCAAAACTGTTATGATGTATCAGGCCATTCAAACATTATTAAATGATGGAGTGGATGCAAAAAAACTGATCTACTTTAGCTTGGATACACCCATTTTTACAAACATTGCATTGGATGAGTTATTAACGTATGCTCTTGCAATTAATAAAACCACACTTGAGGGTTGTTATGTGTTTTTTGATGAAATTCAATACTTAAAAGATTGGGAAGTACACCTAAAAAGCTTGGTGGATACGAACAGAAAAACAAAGTTTATTGCTAGTGGAAGTGCCGCAGCAGCGTTACGAATGAAAAGTTTAGAAAGTGGTGCAGGAAGATTTACTGATTTTTTTCTTCCTCCTCTTACTTTTTCTGAGTACATCGATCTGAATTCCTTTAACCATCTACTTGAGGAAGTAGAAGTTGATTTTTTGGGATTTAAAAAATTTTATAAGACCACAGATATAGAACAGCTTAACCAACATTTTTGTGATTATATAAATTATGGAGGCTTTCCTGAGATTGCTTTATCGAAAGAAAAAATAGCTAGCCCTGAACAAGTGATTCAAAAGGATATTACCGATAAGGTTATTATGAAGGACTTGCCGGGTCTTTTTGGAATAGAAAACACGTTGGAATTACAACAATTTTTTAATGTGCTATCTTACCGAACTGGGGAGGTTATGAGTTATAAAAATGTTTCTACAGAGACAAAGACGGATATTAAAACCCTGAAAAGATATATTGAGTATTTAGAGTCTGCTTTTTTAATTAAAGTACTACATCGGGTAGATGTTACAGCTAAACGATTTAAAAATATTACACAGTTTAAAGCTTATTTAACAAACCCAAGTCTTTTTACGGGCCTGTTTGGTAGTGTAAAAGTAGATGATGAAAGGTTTCCTCATTTAGTGGAAACGGCAGTGTTTGCGCAATATTTGCATCAAGATTATAAATACCTTCGTTATGCCAATTGGAAAAGGAATGGAAATGAAGGGGAAGTAGATTTAGTACAAGTGAGTCCTAATTTTCAGAAAGTAGAATGGGCAGTGGAAGTTAAATGGTCTGATACTGCAAAAGCTAATAAGCTTAAATTTTTTATGAAGAAAAACGGGCTCGAAAAAGGAATTATGACAAGTAAAACTAAGTTTATAAACGGATATGATCTTCTAATAATTCCTAATAGTGTGTATGCTTACATGGTTGGTAAAAATGGGTTGTGATTAATATGATTTTTTAAAAGCATGTAAATGTGTAAGTACAAATTTTAGATTTCGCTTTGACATGCTACCATAGAATAATTTAACTTTGCAGTTAAAAAAAACCATGCGACCAAAATTTTATGGTTATTAGATTTAGCGGAGTGCAAAACATTTGAACCCGGATTATGCAATAGGATTCGTTATGAGGGTTTAAAGCGCAATAAATCAGG
>CAZZML010000183.1:0-6405 GCA_964654735.1 uncultured Roseivirgaceae bacterium
AAAAGGTATTATCGTATTATTATTTTGATGGAATGTCGATGAAAGAAATAGCTGAACGTGTTGGATTTGCCAACACAGATACAGCAAAAACGAAAAAATATAAATGCAAGAAAAAATTGGATGAAGTGATAAAATCGCAATATTCAGCCAATGATTTCTTAGATTGATTATGAAAAATTTAGAAAAAGTAGAGGCTTATTTTAATAATGAACTTAGTGGTTCTGAAAAGACTGATTTTTTAAATGAGGTCGAGTCAAATACTGAACTAAAGCAAGAATACAATTTTCAAAAAGAAGTTGTAGAAGGTATTAAAGAAGCGCGAAAAGCAGAACTCAAGGCAATGCTCGATAATGTACCTATCGCCACTACTAGCACAGCAACTTCAGGCTTATTAAAAATTATTGCTGGTGGAGCCGCAACCATTCTTTTAGGAACAGCAGTTTGGTACTATGTTAATTCCGAAGCAGTAGTTGAAAAAGCTCCTGAAAATGAAGCTGCAATTGCTATAACCGAAAATTTAGAAAACGCAACTCAACTAGAAACAAAAGAAGCTGTTTCTCAACCTATTGAAAAACAAGCTCCCAAAAAGCTTATTACAGTGGAGACCAGAGAACACAAGGTAAAAAACCCACAAGTAATCACTCCTAATTTGCCAACTAGCGAAGATGGTATTGAAGCTCAAGCCATGACCGAAGAAGATCTTGGTATTCCAGAAGCAATAGGAAATACCTCTATTAATATCAGCAGTAAAGTTAATGTAGAGATTAAGCTTAAAAAGAAATATAATTTCCATTATCAATACTCCAATAAGGGCATTATTTTATATGGCAATTTTGAAGAGGATTTATTCGAAATATTAGAATTGAATAAAGAAGATGGCACAGAACTTTATCTGTATTATGAATCCAATTACTACTATGTAAAGGATAAATCCGGTGAGATTATTCCACTAAAACCAGTAATTGATAAAAATCTTAAGTTAAAACTAGAAGGCTTAAGGTAAAAATTAAGTCTTCGTTCTTATATATTTGGTTAACTTTGAAGCTAAAGTTTAGCCTAAATTGAAAACATCTTTATCAGTAAAAAGGAGAAAGTTAGGATCATATCCTTATCTCAGCGTAGTATTCTCAATTTCCATTGCACTTTTTGTTATTGGCTTGCTTAGCTTGCTGGTTTTGCATTCTCAAAAACTAACTCAACTTATCAAAGAAAATATTGAGATTCAGGTCTATCTCAAAAAAGATGTTTCTAAGTCTGAATTAACTAAAATCAGGTATTCTTTTGAAGAGGCCGATTACATTTCTAAAGGTGGGGATGGCAAGCCGCAAATACTATTTATTTCGAAAGAACAAGCCGCAAAGAATTTTATAGCAGAAACAGGTGAAGATTTCGCAACATTTTTAGGTGAAAACCCTTTGAGAGATGCGTTCACTATAAATATTAATGAAAATTACCAGTCTGAAGCAAAAATGGCGGCCGTTAAAGAACGCATTCTCAATCTTTCGGGAATATTCGAGGTTATTTACGTGAATGATTTAATTGATGTTATCAATAAAAACATCCGAAATATCAGTCTGATTTTAGCAGGTTTCGCTGCAATTCTTATCGTAGTAGTTTTAATTTTGATAAATAACACCATTAAGCTAGCACTGTTTACACAACGTTTTTTAATAAGAAGTATGCAATTAGTTGGGGCAACCAATGGCTTTATACGCAGACCTTTTATTTTCCGATCTATGGGGCATGGGCTTGTGTCAGGACTAGTAGCATCGGTTGCGCTATTCGGTATTAGCGAATATGCTTACACTAAAATTGACGATTTAATTTTGTTAAAAGACGTTAACCATTTATACTTCTTATTTGGGATTTTATTACTTTTAGGTGCCTTTTTAGGGCTTTTCAGTTCTTTAAGGTCTGTTAATAAATATTTAAAACTTTCATTAGACGAATTATATTAATCATGAATGACTCACCTATGCCCTTTGGGCGAAATAATTATATTTTAATGCTTATTGGTATTGCAGCCATAGTTTTGGGGTTTATAATAATGACAACTGATACCGAACCTTACGGTCTTGGTTTCAGAGGAATTACGTTAGGCCCTATTCTGGTGATGTCAGGGTTTATTTTTGAACTATATGCTATAACTCGCAAACCCAAAGCGAAAAAATGAGTCTTTTAGAGGCGCTAGTTCTTGGCATTATTCAAGGAATTACAGAATTTTTACCGGTAAGTAGCAGCGGGCACCTTCAAATAGGAGCAGCCATTCTTGGCATAAAATCTACTGATAATCTATTATTTACAATTATTGTACACGGTGCAACAGTGTTAAGCACCTTAATTGTTTTCTGGAAAGAAATAGTTTCGATTTTCAAAGGCCTGTTTAAATTTGAATTAAACGAAGAAACTAAACTTGTTATTTATATCATCATTTCAATGATACCTGTAGGTGTTGTGGGTATTTTTTTTGAATCTAAACTAGAAGCATTTTTTGGCGGGCAAATAATATTTGTAGCAGCTATGCTAATGCTCACAGGCTTTATTTTATTGGCCACTAGTTTTTTAAAAGCAAAAAATACATCGGGCAATTTATCCTATACTAAATCAAGTATTATTGGCATAGCACAAGCAATTGCAGTTTTACCTGGCATTTCAAGGTCTGGAGCAACTATTGCTACCGCACTTATTCTTGGTGTTGATAAAGAAAAGGCAACACGATTTTCATTCCTCATGGTTATTCCTCCAATTTTAGGAGCAACTTTGCTTAAAGTAAAAGACTTAATCGAACAGCCCGTAATGCACAATCAAATCTCAAATGCAGCGCTAGCCGTGGGTTTTATGGCAGCTTTAGTTTTTGGTATTGTCGCCTGCAAATGGATGATTAATATTGTAAAAAAAGGCAGCCTAGTTTACTTCGCTTACTACTGTTTTGCAATCTCAACCATTACCCTAATCAGTCAGTTTATATGAACGATGTTACCCCAGCAGAAGGGCATGTGATTTTAATTGATAAGCCCTTAGAATGGACTTCGTTTGACGTTGTTAAAAAGCTTAAGAATAAATTAAAACTTAAGAAAGTGGGTCATGCAGGTACTTTAGATCCACTAGCCTCCGGTTTGTTAATACTTTGTACCGATAAAAAAACGAAACAGATAAGTTCTATTCAAGAACAACCCAAAGAATATACAGGCACCATGGTGCTGGGCAAAACCACAGCCAGCTACGATCTTGAATCCCCCATAATTGAAGGTGGTGCTATTAGTGGTTTAACTGAAGAGTTTTTAACCTCTTTAATTCCTCATTTTGAAGGGGAAATTGAACAAACACCACCCATTTTTTCAGCGGTAAAAGTAAATGGAGAACGTGCTTATAAAAAAGCAAGAGCAGGCGAAAAGGTTGAATTAAAATCAAGAATAATCTCTATTTATAATTTCGAAATCACTTCTATAAATTTGCCAGAAGTTAACTTTATAGTAAATTGCTCAAAAGGCACTTATATTCGTAGCTTGGTAAATGATTTTGGCAAAGCAGCAGGTGTGGGTGCATATTTATCAAAACTAAGGCGAACAAAAATTGGTGAGTATTCAGTTGATGATGCCCATACCATTGATTCCATAACGAGTGAAAGTCTATAAAGGCATAGAGAAATTTAAAAAACTACCAAATGCGGTAGTTACTTCAGGCACCTTTGATGGAGTTCATATTGGGCATCAAAAAATCCTCGCTCGCTTAAAGAACATTGCGGAAACAACCAAGGGAGAAACAGTACTTATTACCTATTGGCCGCATCCCAGATTAGTATTAGGAAATGATAACTCTATTAAATTAATTACAGCTTTTGAAGAAAAAATTAACCTGTTGAGACGCTTCGGTCTTGGCCATTTGATCATTATTGAATTTACAAAAGAGTTTGCCAAAACCACTTCATCAGACTTTATAAAAAATATTTTGGTGGATAAAATTGGCACCAAAACACTCGTAATTGGCTATGATCATAGGTTTGGCCATAACCGGGAAGGAAGTTTTAAAGCCTTATTTGCCAATTCAGGTACTTATGGATTTACCGTAGAAGAAATTCCACAACAAGAAATACATAATATTGCGGTTAGCTCAACAAAAATCAGGAATCATCTATCGAAAGGAGAAATACATATTAGTAATGAATACCTTGGGTATCCACACTGCTTGCATGGTAAGGTTGTCAAAGGAAATCAATTGGGGAGAAAATTAGGTTTTCCTACGGCCAATATTAAAGTAAATTCGGAGCTTAAACTTATTCCTTCAGTTGGCAGTTATGCAGTAAAAGTTGAACTAGAAGGCAATATTTTTGATGGCATGCTAAATATTGGTACAAGGCCAACAATTACCAATAATGAAAATGGAAATACAGCTCCTCAAATAATAGAAGTTCATATTTTTAATTTTGATAACAATATTTACGGAGAGGAAATAACCATTAAGTTTATTAAACTAATTCGTAAAGAAGAAAAGTTTGAGAGCATTGATGAATTGAAAAATCAGCTTGAACAAGACAAACAAAAAGCAACCAATATTCTACGAGCAGCCTCAATAAAACTTGATTGATATGCAAGTACCCAAACTCCTTTGGCAACCTACTAAAAAAGTTAAATCCAACAGTAACTTAACCAAATATATCAACTGGTTAGAGCAGCAAAATATAATTAATGCAAAAGACTATAATCAGCTTTGGGAATGGTCTGTTAACAATATTGAGGACTTTTGGCTCTCTATTTGGAATTTTTTTTCTATTCAATCATCCTCAGAACCAACACAAGTTCTTTCTACTCATTCCATGCCAAAGGCCAATTGGTTTAAAGGCACACAAGTAAATTATGCCGAACATATTTTTAGAAATAAAACCAATAAACACCCGGCATTACTCTTCAAAAACGAATCAACAGAATTAATAGAAATAAGTTGGGCTGAGTTGGAGCAAAAAGTGGCTTCTCTAAAACAGCATTTAAAATTAAAAGGTGTAAAACAAGGAGATCGAGTAGCAGCATACTTACCCAATATTCCAGAAGCGATTATTGCATTTATGGCAACCAATGCCATTGGTGCTATATGGTCAAGCACTTCGCCAGATTTTGGTATAAGTTCGGTTGTGGACAGGTTTGCTCAAATAGAACCCACAGTACTCATAACTATTGACGGCTATAGCTATGGTGGCAAGCCATTTGACAAAACGAAAGAGATTGGAGAAATCATTAATCAGCTACCCTCTTTACGAGAAGTAATTCTAATTTCCTATTTAAATAGTAAAAGCACTATTGTTTTTACAAACACTACCCAATGGGAAGAAGCAGTTGCAAATAAAAATACAAAACTCAGTTTTAACAGAATAGAATTCAATGAGCCTATTTGGGTGCTGTATTCATCAGGAACCACAGGTAAACCCAAAGCCATTACCCATAGTGTAGGCGGAGTACTCTTAGAGCACTTAAAATACTTAAGTTTTCATAACGATATAAAACCAGGTGAAAGGTGTTTTTGGTACACCACTACGGGTTGGATGATGTGGAATTACATACAGGCTTCATTGCTTTGTGGTGGCACCACAGTGCTATATGATGGCAGCCCTGCCTACCCAACAATGGATACTATGTGGTATTTTATTGAAGAAGCAAAAATTACACATTTTGGAACGAGTGCCGGATTTGTAGCTGCCAGTATGCACGCAAACATTACTCCTTCAATATCACATAATTTAAGTTCTTTGAGGTCGATAGGCTCCACCGGCTCTCCCCTTTCGCCTGAAAGCTTCGATTGGATTTACAAAGAAGTAAAACGCGATGTATGGCTGGCTTCTATCAGTGGTGGAACTGATGTTTGTAGTGCGTTTGTAGGAGGCAACCCTTTATTGCCCGTATATTCAGGAGAAATTCAATCTCGGGCATTAGGTTGTAAATTAGAAGCTTATAACGAAGATGGTCAACCCATAGTGGAGCAGATGGGTGAAATGGTTATTACAAAACCAATGCCTTCGATGCCCATTTACTTTTGGGGAGATGCAAACTTTAAAAAATATACAGAGAGTTATTTTGAGATGTACTCTGGTATTTGGCGACATGGCGATTGGACTGAAATTACGAAACGAGACAGTATAATTATTTATGGTCGTTCTGACTCCACATTAAATCGAGGAGGCATAAGAATAGGTACTAGTGAAATCTACCGAGCTGTAGAAGGGTTAGATATTATAAAGGACAGCCTAGTAATATATTTAGATAAAGACAAGCAAGATTACATGCCACTATTCGTAGTACTTGCAGATGGTTTAAAACTTACAGATGAAATTATTAAAACTATCAAAACAACTATCCGAAAAGCCTGCACACCTCGGCATGTGCCTGATAGTATAATTCAGATTACAGAAGTACCCTA
>CAZZML010000184.1:0-6392 GCA_964654735.1 uncultured Roseivirgaceae bacterium
CTGAATGACATCATATTATGGCTTGTAATAGATTTTCCTTGCGGATTTAAGGTATGACTTAATCCTCTAAAACTAATACACTATGAATCGGTTTTTTGGATTTATCATATTCAGTATTTCCTTATTCCTCCTATTAGGTTGGATTTTTACCGATATCTACATCTACATAATAGTTTCTATAATTATTGCGGCTATTTTAAGGCCAATAAACAAGTACTTTTTAAGAAACAGATTTTTTGGATTAAAAATGCACAAAGGGGTTAGTGCCATTCTTTCTTTTTCAGTACTAGGGTTATTGATAATTACTTTTTCTCTTATTTTTTCGCCTCTTATTACTAAGCAAGTACAAGTAATTGGAAGTATCGATTATTCATCACTTGTAGATCGGCTTGCAGTGCCTGTTTCCAAAATTGAGAATATTCTCTTTAAATATAATCTTTCATCAAGGGATGAAGGGTTTGTAACTGAAGAGATTAAGAAAGCTGGAATTAGGTTTGTGCAGGATATTAACTTCTCTAATATTTTTAACTCGGTTATTACTTATACAGGAAATATTTTTGTAGGATTTTTAGCTATAAGTTTTATCACCTTCTTTTTGTTAGTTGATTTTGGTTTGTTTAGGAGAAAGATAATCTCACTTATTCCAAATAAGTATTTTGAAGTTTCGATTTCTGCACTCACTAAAATAGAACATTTGCTATCAAATTATTTAGTAGGTTTAATCATTCAAATGTCTGTTATTTTTGCAATGGTAGCCATTGGCTTAACCATTTTTAGTGTTCCCTATGCTATGACAATTGCATTATTTGCTGCAGTTATCAACTTAATTCCTTATTTAGGCCCCATGCTTGGCGCAAGTTTTGCAATAATAATTACTGCTGTTCAATCAGGGACTGAAGTCGATTCTGTAAATAGTTTACTTATGTTATTGCTTAAAATAGGAGGGGTGTTTGCGGTGGTTCAAATTACTGATAATGTATTAACTCAGCCACTTATTTTTTCCAAAAGTGTTAAGGCTCATCCATTGGAAATATTTGTTATTATATTTGCAGCCGCTACGTTAGCAGGGGTTGTTGGTATGATACTCGCTATTCCGGTTTACACCATCCTTCGGGTTTCTGTAAACGAGCTAAGCAGCGGATATAGACAATATCGCATTTTTAAAACGTAAATAATATGGCACTTAAGTGTGGAATTGTGGGACTGCCAAATGTTGGCAAGTCAACACTTTTCAATGCGCTTTCTAATAATAAAGCAGAAGCAGCAAATTTTCCTTTTTGTACAATTGAGCCCAATGTGGGAATAGTAACTGTACCTGATGATCGACTTCAAATTTTAGAAAAACTGGTAAACCCTCAAAGGGTAATGCCAACAACTATCGAATTTGTTGACATAGCTGGATTAGTAAAAGGTGCTAGCAAAGGAGAAGGGCTTGGGAATAAATTCTTAGGTAACATTAGAGAGGTTGATGCCATAATACACGTGGTTCGGTGTTTTGAAGATGAAAACGTGGTGCATGTTGCCGGTAGTGTAGATCCTGTGTTTGATAAAGAGGTAATAGATACGGAGCTTCAGTACAAAGATTTAGAGGCGGTTGATAAGAAAATACAAAAACTACAAAAAATTGCTAAAACTGGAGATGCTGAAGCACGAGCCCATATTCAAGTACTAACTGTAGTAAAAGAAGCACTTGAAGGAGGAAGGAATGTTCGGAGTTTACAGCATTCAAAAGATGAAGCAATAGCATACGAAGACCTACTTCTGTTAACAGCAAAACCAGTGATTTATGTTGCCAATGTAGATGAAGCATCAGTTACAACTGGTAATTCTTTTGTGGAAGCTCTCAAAAAGGATATTGCTAACGAAAATGCATCTATTGTTATTATATCAGCATCTATTGAGGCGGATATTGCTGAGATTGAAGATGCAGAGGAACGGCAAATGTTTTTGAAAGAATATGGTTTATCAGATTCGGGGTTGAATAGGTTAATAAGGGCTTCGTACGACCTTTTAAGCCTTATCACATATTTTACTGCAGGTGTGCAAGAAGTGCGAGCCTGGACGATCGAAAAGGGATGGAAAGCGCCCAAAGCTGCCAGTGTAATTCATACAGATTTCGAAAAAGGCTTTATTAAAGCAGAAGTAATTAAGCTTGAACACTTTAAAGAACTTGGCTCTGAACAAGCTTGTAAAGAAGCTGGCAAATTAGCCATTGAAGGAAAAGACTATGTAGTGAACGATGGTGATATTATGCATTTTAGGTTTAATGTATAAATGGTCTGTTTAAATTAATTGTCTAAACATTTGTTTGTATATTTTTAAATAATCTTTAAATTTATACAACTACTTTAATTCTGTATGGTTTTTTAAGTAGTTAGCTTGAGAATTTTTTATTCATCCAAAATCTAATCAATTGAGAGCCAGGATAGTATTTTTGCTCAAAAACCGAGGTGCGTATCTTCCTTTTCACCACCAGTTTTTATTAGCTCAGGTAATTAAAGGAATCGTTCTGAAAGGAGGAGATTCCAATTTTACTTTATTTAATATTTATAATTTTTCAGGATTAAAAGGGCAAACTAAACCCAGCCGAAAAGGATTGCATTATTACTCCACAAGAGTAACACTTGTGGTATCTTCTTTAAATAAATCTTTTATCGATTATTTGTTATTGCATATGTTTCAGTTGCCCCAAATTGAAATTGGAGGGCTAATATTACAACCAGAAAAAGTGGAAGTGGAGAATTTAGATGCAGTTGCTGAAAGCGATAAATTTATTTGTATTTCTCCCATTGTGCTAATGGAGCCAAAAATCATGGACGAATCTTCAAAGGAATTTATTGATCCTGAAAATGATGAATTTTCGGACTTGGTATATGATGCAACACTACAGAGAATGGAGTCTTGCACTTTATTTAATACAGAAGATCTTTCTAAATTTAACGAGTTTCAGGTAGTGCCGGATAAGACTTATTTGGATAAGCTGGATAATGCGAATAAAAAATTCTCTAGAATTTATCCTTTATTTGATCAGGACGTGAAATTTGAAGTAAGAGGCTATACCTTCCCTTTTGTTTTTCATGCAGCTCCAGAAGTTAAAAACTTTGTATTTTTAAATGGAATAGGGGCGTTAACCCATAAAGGATTTGGCATGATAGATATTGCCAATCAGGATCCTAATGTGAGAGCAGTAGAGTACAAAATACCTGGATTGGAGGATTTTACTATGGAGTCAAGTCCAGGTAGCCAATAATTAAATCTGTTGATAAATCGTAAGGGCGGTAGTACACAATTATTTGGTACTGATTATTGGTAGCACTCCAGTCGCCTTCAAAATAATTTAGAGGATGTGAGGAGCTCTCCACTAAGTATTGATAGTTATACCAGCCCTGTTTTAATATTAAAGAGCCCTTGTATGCTCCTAACTCCTTGTTATAAACAAGAGCATTGTCTTTAGAACGTTTCCAATCATTTAATGCTCCTACAATATACACGTTACCATTAATTTTAGGAGACACTAAGGAAAATTCTACTTTTGAATAATCATTTTCTATAATTGGGTTAAACCCTTCTACATTATCAATTACAAACTGGCCGTTTAAATCCATAAGTACCGTTGAATAGGCAAACTCAGATTTACGCTTATCATCTTCTAGCCAAGTAAATATTTGATCCTTTTCAATATGAGCAGTCTTTACGTTTTCACCAAAATATTTAATAGACCTCAAGTCAAAATACCTAAACTCATTGCCACCCGGAAACATAGTTTCCTCTGTAAAATAACGATACTCTAACTTATAATCTCCTTCTCGGATAAAAGTGGGCTTTAAATTGGTGTGAGCAATATCCCAACGCTGGTTTTGAAGAATTGAAACAGAAACTTGATCTCTGGGATTTTGAATGCCCATTCCTTTATAGTTTACTTCAAACCGCAGTTGTTGGTTAAACCTTGAAGCATTGTTTACACCAGAAAATCCATATTGATCTGTAAACGTTACCCTATTCTCATAAACTAGAAATTTTTTGCTTAAAATAATGTCGCTTTCGTCACCATCTGCATAAACCACAAGCACGTAGTTGCCAGAAAGAGTAGGCTTAGGCAGTACTATTCTGTAATGTACATACGGAGTTTTTGTATTAAAAGAATATTCATATTCATCAATAGTAAACTCATTATAAGTGGTTAAAAATTCAAGATCAGAAAGATTCGACTTCTGCCAATTAGCATCACATCTAATGTATTTCACTTGGTAAGTAAATGCATCGTTAAAAAGCTCATCAAACTCTAACACAAGTTGTTGATTGCCCCTGAGAGGAATAGCTGCACTTAATAATTGAGTATTTGATTTTGACCCTAGTGGATAAAGCTGTACCGTTTTAATAAATGAGTCATACACTTTGTTGCTAAGTTCTAGTTGAACTTGTGCAAAACTTTGTGTTGAAATAATTAATATGCCGAGTAGTAACCTAGTCATTACTTTGTAAGCTATCAATTTGGTCTGCGATATCCTCCCAAGAGAATTGTTTTTTTTCTAATTCCCGTTTCGCTTTTTCAAAAATATCGTTTACCTCAGAAAGCCTTTCAGGGACTGAATATGTTTCTGTTTTGGCCATCTCATTTTCTGCTGAACTAATTTCTGCTTCAATTTTTTCAATTTGGTTTTCAATATCTTCCAGTTCTTTTTCCAAGGATTTTAATTGGTTAGTGTCAACCAATTTGGGTTTAACAGACTTAGGCTTAGTGCTTTTTTTCTTATTAGTGCTTTTAACCTCTTCACGAGGAGCTTGCTTCGATCTCCAATACTCATACTCTTGAAACGTACCTGGATACTCTTTTATTTCCTTATCTTCGATATACCAAATTTTATTAGCCACTTGATTTACAAAATGCCTATTATGAGATACCACCACAAAAGAACCTTTATATTGCTGCAATGCTTGAATAAGTATATTTTCAGATTGCATATCCAAATGATTGGTAGGTTCATCTAGCATTAGAAAATTGGCTTCAGAAATTAAGGTTCTAGCCAAGGCTACCCTAGATTTTTCTCCTCCTGAAAGCACTTTTATTTTCTTAAACACATCGTCTCCACTAAAAAGGAAACATCCTAAAACACCACGTAGCTCTTGCTCTGTTTTGGTGCTTCCAGCTTGCTTTAATTCATCTAAAATTTCGTTATTTACACCTAATGCTTCGAGTTGGTGCTGTGCATAAAAAGCTGTAATTACGTTAAATCCATCTACACGTTCACCTTCAATAGATTCATTGCCTGAGATAATTCGCAATAATGTTGATTTGCCTTTTCCATTGGCACCAATCAGCGCAATTTTATCTCCTCGATCTATGGTGGCTGTGGTATTTTTTAATATTTCTAGGTCGCCATACGATTTAGAAATATTATTAAGTTGGGTAATAAACTTACCGGGTTTCTGCGAAAAATCGAATTTAAAATTAACCACAGCATTCTCATCTATCACTTCTTCAATTCGGTCGAGCCTGTTAAGTGACTTTACTTTTGATTGCACCTGACGTGCTTTTGTAGCCTTGGAGCGAAAGCGCTCAATAAACTTTTCTGTCTGCTTAATCTGTTGTTGTTGATTGGCAAATGCATTATTTTGAATTTCTGTTCTGAGCTCTTTTTCTTGTATGTAAAAATCAAAATTGCCTTCGTAAAGGGTAAGTTCAGCGTTAGCAACTTCTACCGTTTTGCTAATGGTATTATTTAAAAACTGCCTGTCGTGAGATACAACTACTACAGAGCCTTCGTAATTACGCAGGTAGTTCTCAACCCATTCAATCGAAGGCAGATCCAAGTGGTTGGTGGGCTCATCAAGCATAAGAAGAGAAGGCTTTTCTAAAAGCAGTTTGGCAAGCATTACTCGCATTCGCCATCCTCCAGAAAACTCTTTTAATGGCTGGTGTAGTTGTTCAGTTGTAAAACCAATTCCTTCTAGTATCTCCTCTGCTTTAGCCTGCATGGTATAGCCATCTAAGCTTTCAAATCGCTCTTGTAGTTTTGTAAGCTTATCAACTAGCCCATCCGTATAATCTGTTTCTAGCTTTTTAAGAATAGTTTCAATTTGGCGTTGGGTATCTACCGCTTCTCCAAAGGCTTGCATAGCCACTGTAAGAATGGTATCATCGGTTAAATAGGAGAGTAAATCTTGATTTAGAAAACCTATCGTACAGTCTTTAGCTCTCGAAATAGAACCTCCATCTGGCACTATATCTTTATTGATTAATTTAAGCAAAGTGGATTTTCCTTTTCCATTTAGGCCTATTAATCCAATTTTATCTTTTGGTTTTATATGTAAAGAAGCCTCCTCGAATAAGGCACGTCCTCCAATTAAATACGATAGGTTGTTTATTGATAACATAGCCGCAAAAGTATATC
>CAZZML010000185.1:0-6390 GCA_964654735.1 uncultured Roseivirgaceae bacterium
TTTCCTTTTATAAAGTACTGCCAAACAATAGAATAATGTTCTAGTATTTTTATATCCGATGGATTCTGAGTCCTTTTTGCATAAAAAAAACGCCAACGCTTTAGCACTTTAACATGCGCCTTAAATACAGCAATAAATTGTTTCCATTTGCCTTGCAAAAGAAAATAGAAAGCACTTAGCCAATCTAACAGCACTCTAATAAAGAGTTTTTTCTTAATCTCCGAAGCTGGGAGGTTCTTAATTAATAGATATAGGCCATTTCTAAAATTAAGGTAAGTTTTAAAGGGCGATTCATAAGCTAGTGTTCCACCTCCAACATGAAAAACTGTACTTTCAGGAGTAAATCGAATATTAAATCCTTGATTTAAAAACCGCCAACATAGATCAATCTCTTCCATGTGAGCAAAAAAGTCATCATCAAAACCTCCAATTAGGTTAAAAGCAGACTTTCTTACCATGAAACAAGCACCACTTGCCCACTTAATTTCAATTGGGTTATCATACTGCCCTTCATCTTTTTCCAAGGTCTCAAAAATGCGGCCTCTGCAAAAAGGGTAACCATAACTGTCAATAAATCCTCCTGCTGCTCCGGCATATTCAAAATATGCTTTATTACGGTATGATTTAATTTTTGGTTGAACTGCAGCAATGTTGCTATTTCCCTCCAATAATAAACTCAACGGAACTAACCAGTTTTCGGAAACCTCAATATCTGAGTTAACTAAGGCAATATAATCTTCTTCAATCTGGGTAACTAGTTTGTTATATCCTTTGCTATACCCATAATTTTCAGAGAAGGTAATTAGCTTAATATCAGGATATTGATTTCTTACGAAATGTATAGAGTCATCAGTAGATGCGTTGTCGCCAATATAAATTGGTACGCTTGCACTGTGTTTTAGTAGAGAGGGAAGGAACTTTTCAAGGTAACCCTTCCCATTATAATTTAGTATGGCAATGGCGGTTGTGGCCATTACATCATAGACGATAAATCCAATCCTGGAATATTTGGAAGCATACCTTCAGTTGCCTTTTTCATTTCTTCTTTGGCCAACACATCTGCTTTGTCCATTGCAATGTTTGTAGCGGCTATTATTAGGTCTTTGAGCATGTCTTTGTCTTCAGGGTTGTAAAGGCTTTCATCAATTACCAAGTCAACTAGCTGTTTTTTGCCATTAACAATTGCTTTAACCATTCCGCCTCCAGATTCTCCTTCTGTAGTAATATTGGCCAACCCGTCTTGTACTTCTTTCATTTTCGATTGAGCCTCTTTTACCTTGCCCATCATTTTCATCATATCAAACATAATGCTTATTTAATGTTCAATTAACAATGTTTAATTAGCAATAGATGTTAATACCTAACTTTTAATAATTAATAATTAATAATTATACATTGACAATTGTAAATTGTTTATTTCAGTTGCTCAAAATTAATACGCTTCCTGTTCGAATATGGTCATTATTGTTTAAATCTTTTATTCGAACCCAGTAGCTGTAATTACCAACTCCTATTTTCTTGTTCCTCGAAGTACCATCCCAGCCGTTATCTAAATCAGTTGTCTGAAAAAGTACTTCTCCCCATCTATTAAATATTTGCATTTCGTAACTCTCGATAAATTTGCCTGAAATTATAAATTTATCGTTTAATCCATCTCCATTTGGAGTAAAACTGTTGGGGATGGCAATTATAGGGTCTCTTTCAAGCGTTAATATGTTTGACCTCGAAAAAGGTATTCCACTTAATATGGGTATCACCCAAACTGTAAATTCGGTTGTTTGTGATTCTTGGCCTGCTAAACTTAAGATGTACGTAGGACTACCTCCTGTAGAAATACTATCAATTAAATCTCCATTCTTATCTTTAATGGTAACAAAATACTCTTGAAACCCATCAATCCATCCATAATAATTGTTCCAGTTAAGTTCTATATCTAACGCATTGTTAATAGTTCCTTCTAGTAGAAGCGAAGAACCGATGATATTTAGTGGAGATACATTATCGCAGATGTCAACCATTTGAACAGAAATAAAGTTAGCTTGATCCTCAAATACTTGGTTAAATGCGTTTGTGTTCGCAGTATCACTACCTATAATAGTTCCATTTTCTAATGTTTGATAAACAATATAATTTGCTGGGGTTGTGTTTAAAGGTATCTGCCACACCCACTCAATCGAATCTGAGTTAACAATACTGCTAATATTATCGATAGTTGGGGGTATGTCTGTAGAAAACGCTGTTTCACAAACCTGTAACGAACGTGAAATACCACCTGCATAATTTACATCTATTTGATAACAATAATTGGTATTGCATATTACGGTGGAATCAACATGTTGAGTTATCGTTGATACAAATGATTGTAGCAAAACATCATCTCTATATAAATTAAATGATTGGCCTATGCCAAAATCTAATGTGCTCCAATCGGTTGTTATTTGATTGTTTTGAGTACTTGAACTTAGTGTTATAGAACAGATTTCATTAGAATAAGACTTAAAGTTGCTACAGGCATCATACGTTGCTATTCTAAAACAATAAGTGTTTTGAGGTAGAGATAAGCTTGCTATGGTGTCAACTGAAGTGTTTTGATTCAAATTTTTAAATAAAACAAAATTGGTATTGTCACCTATGGATATCTCTAATTTATTAACTGAGTTTGCAGGTAAATTATAATCTAGTTTTAGTGTGCTGGTATTTAACTGGATAAGTGAATCTATTTGAGCTGGGAGTACAGTGGCAAGAGGGTCGAATGGAATAGAGGTAACTCCACATCGGTTTGTGGCAGTAGTAAACAGGCCAGTAACCGAAACGATTCTTTGTGTGTTGTTGGCATAAGTATAAGGTAAAACCACACTTCCTTTTGGAATAGTTATAATTGTTCCATCTCCATAATTAATTTCGTACTCATCGTAGTAAGTATCATTAATTTGAACAAGTAATTCCAAGCTATTGCAGCTCAATAATTCTATTTCAGGCAGCTCAGGAAAAACTACCGTAACCAAAATACTATCTTTCCTTTCGTTGCCACCTGCTCCCTGATGGTATTGATTTATCCAATAACTGCCTGGTTCGGTGTAAGTAAAAAAGGGGTCGTCATTGGTTGGTGAGTCGGCTCCATCATATTGAAAAGTGATAACATTAGGAACAAGGCTGGTAATATTTACCGTTAGATCATGGCAGCCTAGTTGTTGATCCAGTTCAAAAAAACCTTTTACACTTAGGTATTGTGCTTTACTTTGTTTTGCAAAAAACAAAGTACTTATAATAATAAGCACATACCATTTTGCATTCATTTAGAAATTGTAATCTTTAAGAAATTGAGTAGCCTTAGCCATATCGTTATGTAAAATACGGTCTTCTTTAATAAACGGAACTTCCTTTCTGAAATTGCTCACAAAGACTTCTAGCACCTTAGAAGTCTTTAAAGGTCGCCTTAAGTCCAAAGCTTGAGAAGCTGTAATAATTTCAATTCCTAATATTTCATACAAATTATTAATTATTTTATGGGCTTTAGTAGCCGCATTGGCTCCCATACTTACGTGGTCTTCTTGCCCGTTAGAGGAAACAATAGAGTCTGCAGTAGCTGGGTGGCATAAGTTTTTATTTTGGCTTACGATGGAGGCGGCTGTGTATTGAGGTATCATTAGTCCTGAGTTAATACCTGGATTGGCTACAAGGTAATTAGGCAACCCTCTGGAACCTGAAATTAACTGGTAGGTTCTGCGCTCAGAGATGCTTCCTAGTTCTGCTATGGCCAAGGCCATAAAGTCCAACGCTAAAGCGAGTGGTTGTCCGTGGAAATTACCAGCGGATATGATTAAGTCATCATCTGGAAATATATTGGGGTTGTCGGTAACGCCATTTATTTCTTGCGTAAATACTTGATTTACATAGATTAATGCATCGTTAGTTGCTCCATGCACTTGGGGTATGCAACGGAATGAATAAGGGTCTTGCACATGCTGTTTCTTTTGAGTAATAAGCTCACTTCCATCTAAATAGTTGCTAATTTCTTTAGCTACAACTGCTTGGCCTGGTTGAGGGCGAATGGCATGGACTTTGGCATTGAAAGGTTCGATTCTGCCATCAAACACATCTACCGAAAGAGCACCTATTAGATTTGAAAGTTTTAGAATTTGTTTTGATTGAATCAAATTCCAAACGCCAAAGGCAGCCATGAACTGAGTGCCATTCAAAAGAGCTAGGCCTTCTTTGGCTTGTAGCTCAATAGGTTGCCAGTCCATTTGGGTGTTCAAGTATTCTCCTGAAATTAAATTTCCATTATAATAAACTTCCCCTTCACCAATTAATGGCAAGCATACATGTGCCAAAGGAGCAAGGTCGCCAGAAGCACCAAGCGAGCCAAATTCATAAACAACTGGTAATACATCATTATTGTAAAAATCAATTAATCGTTGTACTGTACTTACTTGCACACCAGAATGCCCATAACTTAACGATTGTACTTTGAGAAGTAAAATGAGTTTAACAATATAAGTTGGAATGGGTTCGCCTGCTCCACAGGCATGCGATTTAATAATGTTGGATTGAAGTTTTCCAAGTTCATTTTTAGAAATGCTTTCTTTATACAATGAGCCAAAACCGGTATTGATGCCATATACAGGTTCGTCAGAAGTCTTAATCTTGTCATCTAAATAATTTCGACAATGCTGGATTTTTTCAATGACTTCACTCGATAGTATGAGCTTTGCACCCGAAGCAATAATGGTTTCAACCTCACCTATGGTTAACGGAGCATTGGATATTTGATGTTCATTCATTTACTTCGCAAATTTATTTATAAGCACATCAATTTCGATGGATTCTTGAGTGCCCTCTACCATATCTTTAAGAGTAACTGTATTTGTTTCAACTTCATTAGAGCCTATGAGCAAAACAAAAGGAATATTAAGGTTGTTGGCATAGGTCATTTGTTTCTTTAGCTTAGCTGAAGTTGGGTAAAGCTCGGATGAAATACCTGCTTCACGCAATGCAGCCAACTGTTTTATCGCAAAATCTTCTTCTTTAGCTCCAAAATTAGTGATTAGCACTTGGGTTGTAGTGGCTACTTCTTTCGGGAATAAATCACGAGCTTCCATTACATCATAGATGCGGTCGATGCCTAATGAAAATCCCATTCCTGAAACATCGGGCAGACCAAATACACCAGTAAGGTTGTCGTAACGACCACCACCAGAGATGCTGCCAATGCTGCCGTCTAAAATTTTGATTTCGAAAATAGTACCTGTGTAATAGGAGAGACCTCTAGCCAAAGCCAGATCAAATTTAACGGTAGCCAAATTGCCACTCATTAATTTAACATAGCTTAGAATTTGTTTTACTTCTGATAAACCTTCAATGACCTTTTCATTATTTGCTAAGGTAGATTCAAGTGTTTTAATTTTTTCTTGGTTTGAGCCTTCCAGTTCTAAAATAGGAGCAAGGTTTTCTAATTGAGTTGTTTTATACCCAAGTTTTTCAAGTTCTTTAAAAACCCCTTCTTTACCAATTTTATCGAGCTTATCAATTGCCACACACAAGGCACCTTCTTCTCCTTTATGGTCTAGGTATTCGGCAAGGCCAGATAAAATTTTACGACTGTTGAGTACAATTTGATACCCCTCAATGCCCAGATTCTGCAAAATCTCATTCATCATCATAATGATTTCTGCTTCGCAGATAAGCGATTTTGTGCCTACTACATCGGCATCGCATTGCATAAACTCTCGGTAACGTCCTTTCTGAGGCCGATCTGCACGCCAAACAGGCTGCATTTGGTAGCGCCTAAAAGGAAATGTGATTTCGTTGCGGTTCATTACTACGTATCGTGCAAAAGGAACAGTTAAATCGTAGCGTAATCCTTTCTCTGAAATTTGAGGTGTAAGTTTTTGTGATGGAGTGGTAGCAATGTTGGTTTTAACCTTAGACACGTAGTCGCCTGAATTAAGTACTTTAAAAATAAGCTGGTCACCTTCATCTCCATATTTACCTGTCAGCACCGATAGATTTTCCATGGTTGGAGTTTCTAACGGAAGAAAGCCAAACTTCTCGAATGTAGCACGAATGGTACTTATTAAATAATTACGCTTGCTTACCACTTTTGGGCCAAAATCTCGGGTTCCTTTGGGTATGGAAGGCTTCTGATTGCTCATTTTAGATTACTTAAAATTGAGTGCAAAGCTAAGCATTGTAGGTGTTAGGGAAAGTTTCTAACAAGCAGTCTTTTAGCCTGATTAATTCATGAATATTTGGTAACTATTCACCCACTAAAATACCCTTTTTAGCCACTAAGACACGAAGTCAAAAAGTTTCACTAAGGTTTTAATTTTTCTAATACCTTTATTTAGTGGTTCTTAGAGTCTTGGAGCCTTTGTGGCAGCGTTTTTC
>CAZZML010000186.1:0-6384 GCA_964654735.1 uncultured Roseivirgaceae bacterium
GGATTCTTACCCAGTAACTAGTCTTACTAAAGATGAAATAACTGATACTTATACCTATACTGATTTAAAGGCGGGACTTACAGTTGATGGCGATGCTCTTCCTGACTCTGATTTGGAATTAGCAATTGGATCGGGTTGGAAGTTGAGATTTGAAGGTGTTTTATTAGATGGGTCTACAATAGGTTTAGGAGGCAATATTAATATTGCCGTACTAAGTAGGTTTGCTGGAATTTATAAAATTCTAGATATGAAATACTGGAGAATTGGTGAGGATAGAGATGATGTATATCTATCTCAAATTGGTACCACTAGATTTATTGGTTCTGTAGATGAAACCACTTTTTCTTATAATGACTACTGGGGGCCATTTAGTTGGACAGGTAGCCAGTTCAATTTTACAGTTGACTTTACTGATAATACAATTTTTGTTCCTATCACGGTAGATGGATTGTTTTCAGGTAATCGTGCAACAAACTGCGAAAATGATGCTGCAGATTTAACAAATGTTCCTTGTGGCGGAACGTCAAACATACTTATTCCAGATGATGTTACAGGTAAGCACAGAATTATCTTAACCTATGGCTACTTTACTGATGGAAGTGGAGCAAGAGAATTTTGGGAAGTACTTGAAAAAGTTGTGGAATAACCTATTTTAAATTTAAATAATATGAAAATGAATATATATAAAAAACTAGGGGTATTCAGTTTACTGTGCCTTTTGTTTATATCATGTAAAGAAGATGTGCCTACGGCATCTGTTGTGCAGTCATTTGAGGAATTTCCTGTTCTTGTGAACAATATAACTCCCATAGTAGTACCTGAAGCTGCTGAAACATATACAATCAATTTTCCAATGGACGATAGACAGATTGTAGCTGTTGACGTAAATGTTGTAACTGGAGAATCTTCAACCGCAACTGAAGGCGTTGATTTTAGTATCAGTACAGATGTTGTTTCGCTAGAAGCATATTCAGGTGGAGGTAGTTTTGATATTACCATATTTCCTGATTTAGCCGCAGAAGGCGATGAGACTATTTACATTACTTTGGCGGGTGATACTCCAATTGGTTCTCCAGCCGAAGTTGAAGTATTAGCAATTACTGTGAGAGACAGTATTTATACAACTCCTAGTATTTCATTGACGTGGGAGGGAGAAATTGCTGCATTCCCTGGAAATTTCTGGTGTAGCTTTATTGATATAGATATGCTAATTGTAGATGGGGTAGGTGCAGATGTAACTGGATTTGTTGGAGCAACTGCTGCTTGTGTTGAAGTAGCAACCGCAGATGATATTCCTGATGGAACATATACGGTCTTAGCTAATTTATGGGCAAACCCTATTACCGGAAATGGTCTTGATAATGAAATTCTGCCGGTTAGAATGCAAATTGCTTTAGGTGGTGTGGGTACTGCCGGATTTGTTGCAAATGACATTGGGTTGACACCAGTTTGGAATGGTGACACTCCAAGTGATCAAGCAGGTGCCTTTAATATTACGATGGGAACCATCACGGTTGATGGTAACATTATGACCCTTAACGATGGCAATGGTGACTTTGTTGGAACCTTTGGTGCAAATTAGTAAACCAAATTAGTAGTATCTAATATAATACCTACACGAGTAAGTGTTATTACAAAGCCCTAAGAGCTATTTGCTCTTAGGGCTTTTATAATAGTAGTTGGCTTTTTATTCATAATGTAGTTTAATATCCCGACCTAGTGGGTCGGAAATAATAATGTTTTAAAGCAAACTCCATTATGAACTTGCTTTAAAACTAAACCCCTTATGGCAATATGCACAACCCCAAAGTGTTTGGGCAGTTTACAGCCAGGCTAAAATCTATGCTTTGGCAGGCGATGATGTTAATGCGATTCAATCACTTTACAGAGCTAAAGATCTTGGTATGACAAAGAAAGAAAGCTTACTTAATGAACCTTCATTCAATTCGCTTAAACACCTTGATCAATTTAAGCAATTGGTAAATCAATTGGAGTAACATCTTAAACATTCTATTTCTTAAACTTAAATTAAGTTATTAATCTCCTAATTTTACAGCATGCAAAAAGAGTTTATAACTGATTTATTTGATAGGTTTGAAAATGCTTGTTATGATTTGGATAGCATGGAATGTTGGAGTGCGAGAGATGTCCAACAAATTTTGGGATATCAAGATTGGAGGAATTTCTTAAACACAATTCAAAAGGCAACAAAGGCTTGTGAAAACTCCAATGAAGAAGTAAATGACCATTTTGTTGGTGTCACCAAAAAGGTAAAATTAGGGAGTGGTTCAGAGCGGGAAATTGATGACATTGCTCTTACAAGATATGCTTGTTATTTAATTGCACAAAATGCCGATCCAAATAAAAATGAAGTCGCATTTGCTCAAACTTATTTTGCACTACAAACTAGAAAGCAGGAGTTGGTCGAAAAAAGATTGATCGAAGTTGCCAGAGTAAATGCCAGAGAAAAATTATCAAAATCTGAGAAAAAATTATCCGGAATAATTTATGAAAGAGGTGTTGATAATCGAAGTTTTGCCTTGATTAGGTCAAAAGGTGATCAGGCATTATTTGGAGGAAAATCAACTCAGTTTATGAAAAACAGACTAGGTGTGCCATCAACTCGTCCTCTTGCTGATTTTCTTCCTACATTGTTGATAAAGGCTAAAGATTTTGCTACTGAATTAACTAGCCATAACGTCATTGACAAAAACCTATATGGTGATAATAGGATTTCTACAGAGCATATTGATAATAGCAAAGAGGTTAGGAAAATGCTTTTAAAAAGAGGAGTAAGGCCAGAAGAATTACCTCCCTCAGAAGATGTTAAAAAAGTACAAAGAAGAATAGAAGGAACAGAAAAAAGAATACTAAAAGATATTAAGAACAGGAAAAAATCATAAAATGTCGACTTTTTTAACAGGAGCCGGCCTATTAAAAGCAAAGAGTAGAATTCAACCATTCGTTCATAAAACATCCGTTTTAACTTCTTCGTTTTTTAACGAATTAACCGACTGCAATCTATATTTCAAATGCGAGAACTTTCAAAAAACAGGAGCTTTTAAATATCGTGGGGCAACCAACGCAGTACTTCAATTGCCAGAAAAGCAAAAGGCAAAAGGAGTAATTGCCCATTCATCGGGCAACCATGCACAGGCATTGGCATTGGCAGCCAAAACGCAAGGCATTAAAGTACATATTGTAATGCCCTCAAATGGCTCCAAAGTAAAATCTGATGCCGTGGCAGGTTATGGGGCAGAAATAACTTTTTGTGAACCTACCTTAGAAGCACGTGAAAAAACAGTAAAAACCCTTATTGATCAATTTGGTTACACAGAAGTTCATCCTTTTGATAACGACCATATTATTGAAGGCCAAGCTACAGCAGCAATGGAGTTGATAGAAGAAGTGCAGGACTTAGGTATTATAATTGCACCAGTTGGAGGAGGAGGACTGTTAAGTGGCACTGCTTTGGCAGCCCATTATTTTGGACAAAACATTAAGGTTTATGCAGGAGAACCACAAGGGGCTAATGATGCGAAACGATCGTTTAGTGCCGGTGAGCTTATGCCAGCGGTTAACCCTAAGACAATTGCCGATGGCTTATTAACCTCCTTAAGCCCACGAACATTTACACTAATTAAAAACCACGTTTCCGATATATTTACAGTTTCTGAACAAGAAATTAAAGATACAATGAAGTTGGTTTGGGAACGAATGAAAATTATTATAGAACCATCTAGTGCGGTGCCGGTTGCTGCCCTATTAAAAAATAAAGAAGTGTTTAAATCAAAGCAGGTAGGTATTATTATTAGTGGTGGTAATGTTGATTTTACTAACTTGCCTTTTTAGCCCTTTAAAAAAACCCATAAAATGAAACTAATTATAATTTTAGCTTTAGCCTTGCTTGTTGTTTTTATTATGCTTGCAGCTTCAGGCAGAAAAGAGCGTGAGAAAGATAAAGAAAATGCCAACTGTTTAACTATTGAAAACTTCCAGTTAATAAAAGATTCATCTTATGCCGATGAACTAAGTAAATATACGATATGGCGTGAAAAGGCTAAGCTCAGGTTTACCCGAAAAGATGTGGGCTATACATTGTTTTACCTTACAATAGAAGAAGGCGAAACACCCACAGTTAAACTTGTTGGCCTAGATGGGTACGGAATAAGAGATAAGGAGTTTTTGAATTATGTATGTCGCCTGCTGAAAGAAATAAAGGAGAAAGAATCTGAGTAATTTAAAAAGTTAAATTTCAACATGGTTTCCAGAAAAATGTTTTGGTAAAAAGAGTATTAACTTTGAAATATGCTAGATGTATTTCAACCCGGAGAGTATAGTTTTTCTTTTTCAGTACGAGCATTTACCATAGCATATTCATGTTGAGTATGTTGCAGGTGTTGCTAAATCTTCCCTTGAATATTGTGAGCTAATAAAAGCACAATTGTGCTAAATTTTTTTATATGAACCCAAGTAAATTTTATAATTCTCAACTTAAAACGCAGAACGAGTTAAGGGCTGTATTGTCTAAAAAATCGAAGCTGTTTTCAACCATTAGGGTAACTGTATTTCTCGTATTTATTATTGCTATTGTCTATCAATTAAACGAGCGAGCCTTGCAACCTGCAATACTTCTTACATTATTATTGATAATTGTTTTAGCTGGCTTAATAAAGTTTCATAACAAAATAAAAGCACAACTGGAAATGGCCACCAATCTGGTTAGGCTGTCAACCATAGAACTTGAAAGGTTAGATGGAAATTACGAAAATTTTCAAACCGGAAAGGCATTTTCAGATGATACGCATCCGTACAGCTCAGACCTCGACTTTTTTGGGCAAAAATCTATCTTTCAATTACTTAACCAAACAACCTCCTTTTTTGGGAAACAAAAACTTGCCCAGTGGTTATTAGCAGTTCCTGAAAAGGCAGAAACCTTAAAACGGCAAGAGGCAGCAAAAGAGCTCCGTAAAAATCAAGAATGGTGTTTGAAGTATAGAGCCACGGGTATTGAGGAGCATATTAAGGAAAAGGAGTTTTCTTCTTTTAAAAACTGGTTACACCAAAAACCTGTTCTTTTAGGAAACAAATTTTTAAAATGGGCTATAATCATCATTCCAATATTCGTCTTACTTATATCTGTGGGTGCTTTCCTCTTCGATTATACATTATGGGCTAACTTTCCTTTTCTACTTACATCAGGCATATTACTGGGTAAGCAGCATAAATATGCTTCGCAAACTGTAAATAGCACATACAAGGCACTAACCACATTGCAAGTATTAGGCAAACAACTGGCTGTTCTGGAGCAATCTTCGTTTAGTTCCGATTATATGAATGAGATAAAAAACGCAGTTGCCTCCAACCAGGCAGCAGGAGTTGAAATTAATAAACTTCATAAGCTATTAGATCATTTACAGGCTAGAAATGGGACGATGCACCCGATTATCAACATTCCGTTTTTGCTTGATATTCGGTGGCTTATTAAGTTAGAAGAATGGCGTAAACAAAATGCGAAACATATTGAAAACTGGTTCGAGTCGTTAGCCACCACAGAGTGTATAGTTAGCTTATCTGGGCTTTATTTTAATCACCCCAATTGGGTTACACCTTCGTTTTCTGATACTGCTTATTATTTTGAGGCCAAAGAACTCACACACCCAATGTTGGGCAATGAAGGGGTTGTAAATAGCTTTTTCTTTGAAGGAAAAGGGAACACAAACCTGATTACCGGGCCGAATATGGCAGGGAAAAGCACCTTTTTACGAACAGTGGCTACTAGCTATGTATTGGCACAGGTTGGTGCTCCGGTGAAAGCAAAAGAGTTTATCGTTAACCCAAAGATGAAAATATTTACTGCAATGCGGGTAAAGGATAACCTCTCTGAAAGTGTGTCTTCTTTTTATGCAGAATTAGAGCGTATTAAACAATTAATTGAAAAGGTAAAAGCAGGGGAGCAGTGCCTATATTTTTTAGATGAAATATTAAAAGGAACTAACTCGGCCGACAGGCATAAAGGGGCAGAAGCCTTGATTCGACAACTACATAAACTCGATGCTACCGGTTTTATATCTACTCACGACTTAGAGTTAGGTGAATTGGCGGCCAAAGAAATTTTTGTTAAAAATTTTAGTTTTGAAAGTGATATTAAGGATGGTCAAATAACATTTGACTACACTATTAAAGCTGGGATTTGCTCTAGTTTTAATGCCTGTGAGCTTATGCGACAAATGGGTATTGAAGTAAATTAGTAATTGGAGCGTCATTCTGAGAAGGGAATTTTAAAACAAAATCAGCGTAGGCAGATGACGGTTCGAACCCGTCATTGCGAATCTCAATTTTACCCCGCTATCTAGCAGGGTGGCAATCTGTTTTATTATACTA
>CAZZML010000187.1:0-6350 GCA_964654735.1 uncultured Roseivirgaceae bacterium
GAAGTTTCACAGAGGGATTCATTTTTTGTGGCTTAAACACTTTAAAACAGGCTATATTTATATTTTTAGCTGTTTTAATTAGAACTTAGCCATTCTGGTCAATTAGTCCGACTATCGTCTGATGTCACTCAGAATTTGGTTAAAACATCAATCTATAATTGGTCTTTACCAAATCGGGTTGAAAAAAAACAATACCTACTGAAAATAAATCGATGGAGTGGGTTACTTCAGGATGTTCCTTAATTTCGTTCCAAGCTTGGGTCATTTCTTTCGACCAATAAATATCGTCTAATACAAGAATCGAATCTTTGTGCATTCGTTTAATGATGGATTCAAAGTATTGAATAGTTGGTTTATACCTGTGGTTGGCATCAATATAGGCAAAATCAATGCGTATCCTTGCATTTAAAAATTCTGGTAAGGTCTTGTCAATATTGCCTAAAACGAGTTCAATATTATTTTTCTGATGGTGCTCAAAATTGGTCAATGCTACGTTAGCTATATCTTCTGATCCTTCAAATGTAATCACACTAGCATTCTTTTTATGTGCCAAATACATTGTGTTTAAACCAAATGAAGCACCTAATTCTATTATATTTTTTGCGCCATTAAATTCAATTAAACGAGCTAAAAGCCTACTTACTTTGGCAGAGGTTAATCCTTTTTTTGTGATAGTGCTAACCTTTGTTTTTTGCAAATCAGCGTGTACAATGGAGGTGGCTCCATAATTAACAGTTGTAACTGAAAAATCTTCTTTAAGAAGTTTTTTTCTGATTTTTTCAATAGATTCAAACTGATTTTTGTTAAAATCTTTTTTGATATATTCTGTATAAAGGTTGTAAATAAAGGGTGCTTGAAGCGAATGAGAATTAACTTCATTAAGCCAGTGGTTTACATAAGAAATTACCTGATGATTCAACTAGTTAAGTTTAAAAGGAACAATCATTTTAAATTCAGGAATTTGAACAGTTATTACTTGGCCATCCATTAATTGTTCCATTTCGTAGGTTCCGTGCATTTTTCCTATCCCTGATCTTAAGTTACAACCCGACATATATCGATGCTTTTGTCCAGGTTCTAAAATGGGTTGTCTGCCAACAACACCCTCGCCCTCTACTTTTCTAACGGGGAAGGCTGCATCATTAATAAGCCATTTTCTACGAACTAACTGTAAGGTTTTAGTGCTGTTATTTTCGATGGTAATCTGGTAAGTAAACACATAATGGTGCTGGCTCGGGCTCGAATATTGCGATTGATATTCTATCTCAACAGTTACCTTAACACCATTTGTTACTTCAGTTACCATTTTTCAAAGTTAACGATTAGATTTTTAATTCGATAGTTTGTAATATTAAACGATTATTTAATAGAGATGTTTAGTTGCTATGGATATAAAACTTGAAAAATCTTGGAAAGAACAGTTGAGCAATGAGTTTAATAAGGATTATTTTAAAAACCTTGTTGATTTTGTAAAAAAAGAATATTCAACATATAAAATATTTCCACCGGGGAAGCAGATTTTTAGTGCTTTTGACCATTGCTCGTTTAAAAATACCAAGGTGGTAATTATTGGGCAGGATCCGTACCATGGTATTGGGCAAGCCAATGGGTTATGTTTTTCAGTAGTAGATGGAGTGAGAAAACCGCCTTCGCTCCAAAATATTTTTAAAGAAATAGCCTCCGATTTAGGTAAGCCAATGCCCGATTCTGGTAATTTAGAAAGGTGGGCTAGCCAAGGTGTATTAATGCTGAACGCAACCTTAACTGTGAGGGCTTCTACACCAGGGTCTCACCAAAATAAAGGCTGGGAGGAATTTACGGATGCAGTTATCAAGTCGCTTAATGAGCAAAAAAAAGACCTTGTTTTTTTGTTATGGGGAGCTTATGCCCAAAAAAAAGGTGCTATTATCGATAGAGTAAAACATTTAGTGCTAGAGTCGGCTCATCCATCTCCATTTGCAGCCCATAGAGGGTTCTTTGGAAACAAGCATTTTAGTAAGTGTAATGCCTATTTATCTCAAAAAGGATTGCCTGAAATTGATTGGTGATTTTTGTTGGTGCTATTGTTTTCCACAGATAACTTATATTTTTTCTGCGAAAATCAGCGGTATCTGCGGGAGACTACTTTTCACTAAGCTTCTACAAACGTAAAAGCCTTCCCGGTTTTCCCTGCTCTACCTGTTCGCCCAATTCGGTGAATATAACTATCAAACGTCATAGGCACCTGGTAATTGATAACATGGGTGACATCAGATACATCAATACCTCTTGCAGCCACATCTGTTGCAACCAACACCCGAACCTTACCTTGCTTAAAAGAATTTAAGGCTCGTTGCCTAGCATTCTGGCTTTTGTTGCCATGAATTTGGTCAGCAGAAATACCCACCTTATTTAACTTACCACAGAGCCGATTAGCTTTATGTTTGGTTTCTTCAAAGAGCAATACCTTTTGAAATTCATTGTTCGACAACATGTTCTGCAATACATTGAATTTATCTTCGCCTTGTTTCAGCCGTATAATATCCTGATCAATATGATCTCCAGTAGTGTCTCCTGAACTTACTTTTACAGTGATCGGATTATGCAAA
This sequence comes from uncultured Roseivirgaceae bacterium, assembly GCA_964654735.1. GTDB lineage: Bacteria > Bacteroidota > Bacteroidia > Cytophagales > Cyclobacteriaceae > JAKISE01. The sequence goes on from CAZZML010000187.1 coordinate 2,589, forward strand.
ATATCTACAATTAGTTCTTCTTGGGTTTTATCTAAGGTAGCAGAAAACAAAAGCGTATGCTTTCGTTTATGCATCGCACCAATAATCCTCTTTACATCATGCACAAAACCCATATCTAACATTCGGTCAAATTCATCAAGTACTAGTGTATTAAAACTACCAAAATTGAGTGATTTACGGTTGTGTAAATCCAGTAATCTGCCTGGAGTACCAATAATTACATGTTTAGCTCTCTTAAGTGAGTTGATATCTTTATTAATGTTAGTACCTCCAATATAGCAGGCACTATAAATACCTAACCCTTTGGCCATGCTTTGAAACTCTTCTTCTACTTGAGTAGCTAGTTCGCGAGTAGGCACCATTACTAGAGCAAAGTTTTTTTGCTTATGGTCGAGTAATTGCTCTATAATAGGTACTAAAAATGCGCCTGTTTTACCAGTACCTGTTTGGGCTATTCCAAGCAGATCTCGTTTTTCTAAAAGTGCTTCTAAAGTTCTGTCTTGAATTTCAGTGGGTTTTCTAAATCCTTTACTTATGAGGCATTCTATTAAATTAGGGCTAATTGGCAAATCTTCAATTCGCCTATCCGACTCGTAATTTTTTAAAGCAACTTCTGTTGCTTTTTTTACCAATAAAGCCGGGTTTAGGTTAGATTTTTTTTGACCACGGCTTTGCCTTTGAGGTCTTTTTTTATTTCGAGAACCACTGAATGGTTTATTGCCATTAGGAGTAGATTTTTTCTTTTTGAATGAGTTGTTTTGCATATTTTGGTATAAAAAAATAGGGTTAAGGTTAGTAAATAAATATAGGAAGGAATTTGCAGATACTGAAAAAGTAATTGGTGGCTCCAATCTACCTTATTTCGTTATCATTTCCTTAGCTCTTTCTACCATTTCTTTAGATCCTATAAAAAAAGGAGCTCGTTGGTGGATGTCTGTGGGTACAATTTCCATAATTCGGTTGACGCCATCAGTTGCCAACCCTCCTGCCTGTTCGGCAATAAAAGCCAGCGTGTTGCACTCGTACACCAACCGTAATTTACCATTGGGGTTGGCAGCTGTAGAAGGGTAAATATATATGCCTCCTTTTAGCAAATTTCGGTGAAAGTCAGCTACAAGGGAGCCAATATACCTGCCCGAGAAACCGTTATCTCTACAGTCTTCAATATAGTTTTTAACGCCATCAGTAAAGCTATTATAAGAGCCTTCATTTATAGAATAAATTTTGCCTCCATCAGGTATTTGCATATTGGTATGCGATAGAAAATACTCTCCTAAAGTGGGGTCGTAAGTAAAGCCATTTACACCCATGCCTGTGGTAAATACTAACATAGTAGATGAACCATATAGAATATAACCGGCCGCTACCTGGCTTTTGCCCGGTTGCAATACATCGGCTTCGGTTATAGGTGTGCCCACTTCAGAAACCCTGCGGTAAATAGAAAAAATGGTACCAATAGATACGTTTACATCAATATTGGAAGAACCATCCAATGGGTCAATCGCAATTATGTAGCTGGAGTTGTTATTAACTTTAATAATCTCTTCTTCTTCTTCTGAAATAATTGCACACACTTCACCTCCCTTAGTTAGGGCTCTCGAAAATCGAATGTTAGCTAAAACATCAAGCTGTTTTTGGTCTTCACCTCCGGTGTTTTGAGTACCTGTAACGCCAGCTAGGTTTATAAGTCCGGCTCTGTTAATTTCCCGGTTTACTACCTTACCTGAAAGTGCAATGTCTCTAAGAAGTTGAGAAAGTTCGCCTGTGGCAAAAGCAAATGCTTCTTGGCGGCTTTTTATAAATCGGTCAAGTGCAGTACCAATGGGCATTGCAATCCTTGAATCTTCCATTATTTAGTATTTTACTTGATTATAGCAGCAAAAGTGCTGCTTTTTAACAGATATCGAAAACGTTTGCGGAACTTATCTATAAATTGATGTCCAACTCTAATTATTCTAGTCATATTTAATATTTAACTTCGCACTATGCAGGTATATAAGTTTGGAGGAGCTTCCATTAAAGATGCAGAAGCAGTTAAAAATGTGGCCAATATAATTAAGTTGTATGGCAAAAAACCGTTGGTGGTTGTAGTATCAGCAATGGGTAAAACAACCAGAGCTTTAGAGGATTTATTATTTCATAAAAATGATGAAAGTTTCGAAACTCGCTGGAATGCAATAAAGGCGTTTCATTTTGATCTGATGAAAGGGCTTTTTTCTTCTAATCATCCTGCTTTTATCGAAATAAATAGTCGTTTTATTGAGCTTGCACAGTTGGATTATAAACATGCTGATAGTACGTTATTACATGCACAGGTAGTCTCGTTTGGCGAAATATTTTCATCCGTTATTATAACAAACTACCTGCAACTGTTAAAGATTGATTCACATTGGTTGTATGCTCCAGATGTAATCTACTGCACAAAAATTTTCTCAGAAGGTGAAGTTGAATGGGGGACAATTGAGCAAGCAATATTAGATCATATAACACCTATTTTGCCAGATAAAATTGTGGTAACTCAAGGGTATATTGCTTCTTGTGCAGAAGGAGTTATTACCTTAGGGAAAGAAGGGTCGGATTATACAGCTGCTATTTTTGGGGCTAGTTTAAATGCCGATAAAGTAACGATTTGGAAGGACGTTCCTGGCATTTTGAATGCCGACCCAAAAGAAATAAATGACGCTACCCAATTTTACAACTTACCCTATACCGAAGCCTCAGAAATGACCTATTATGGAGCTTCTGTTATTCATCCTAAAACAATAAAGCCTTTAGCTACACACAAAATCCCATTAATTGTTAGGTCGTTTGATAACCCAGAGTTGGCTCCAACAATTATTACAGATAAAGGGTTAAAAGAGTTGGAACCCAGTGTAATTTATAAGCGAAACCAGTGTTTGTTTAGTTTTAAGGTAACTGATTTTACATTTGTGAATGAGAAAAATTTGGCTGCAATATTTAAAGTATTACACGATCTTAACTTGCCTATTAATATGATGCAGAATTCGGCCATTTCAATTTCTGTATGTTTTACATACAACAAATCTAAAGTGGATAAATTACTTAGCACCCTTAATGCAACCTTTGAAATGTACTATAATACAGGATTAAAATTGATTACAATTAAAAATTATACACCTTTCGCTCTGTCAGAATATACTCCGCCTAAATCAAGCATAATGATGGAACAGCGTACACGTAAAAACTATCGGGCTCTAATAAAAGAATAGGGTTAATTATTTAAAGTGCAGAGGATTTTCTTTACTAGAATAACGGTTACGCCTCCTCCTTAATTGCCAGTTTTTATGGGCGTACATATTTCAATCAAAAATCCGTTAATATCTTTTATGTAGCCTACTTTTTGTCCCCAAGGTTTAACGACTGTTTCTTCTAACATAATTGCTCCTTGGTTTGTTGCTTGTTCTATCAGTCCTTCTACATTATCGGTCGTAAATGCTAACTCAATCCCAAATGGCTTTTCATTCACATTACTTTTGATAAAACCTTTTTTTAAGTTTGTCTTTCCCAATTCAACAGATGCGAAAGCGAGTGTCGTTTCTCCTGATAATAATTCAGCATAATCATTTTCTGGTGTTAAAAATTTCGTTTCAAAGCCAAATGCTTTTTTGTAAAATTCAATGGTTTTCTTAACGTCTTCAACATAGAGGATTGTGTAAGCATATTTTATGTTCATATCATTTGTTTTTTTGGCTAAGTTCTAACTAGGACAGCATTTTTGTATTATCTAATATGGACATGTTG
>CAZZML010000188.1:0-6314 GCA_964654735.1 uncultured Roseivirgaceae bacterium
AATTGCCCTCCATTTTCAAACCCGGTTTCCGCATATTTAAAAACTTTACCAGGCTGCCCAGCCTCTAATGCTTTATACGCACTAACAATTATTTTTTTCACTTCTGAATGGACATAGGTACGCCCGATAAAACGAGCAATTAAGCTATAAGCAACAAAGTTCTCTCCCTCCATGGGAAGCTGAACACCGCCTTCAAGCCGTCCATTTGACGTTGTTCCATAACAGACACTTGTGTTTGCAGATACTTCATACGGAAATAAAAATAAGAAAAAAAAGAGATGTTTCATTTTTTTTGTGCTAGAAAAAAGTCAGGATATTTCAATGGCATATCATTTTTTAATCCAGACATAATCAAGGCTGTAATTATTCATATGCATTAGAAAGCCCCTGATTTTTGTTCTGTATTCTCTGAATTATAATACTGTGTAAAGAAACTCTTCCATTTTTGCTAGTCCACTCATTCATCATTAACTAACTCTAAAATACTCTCGAATTTTTCAGAATAGGTCTGCAAAGATTGACGTAATGAAGCACTAACACTGTCATCAAAAACAAATTCTTTATTATAGTGTGTAAATAAGAGACTACCATCACCTTGTTTTGTTGGGATTCCATGAGCTAGAAAATTTCTTGGTTTTAAAATTTCGTCTGCATAATTTCCTAGCGAATTTATGACAATTTTTTGATGTTTCTTTCCTATTGATTGGAATAAGTGCCATTTCTTATTACTATCGCAAAAAGGTAACAAATGAGAGATAGAGTCTTCAGTTTCCTGTTCTGATATACGTTTAATCACCTCACTATGCTGCTCTGTTAATCTTTCTGCATACTTACAAAAAATTTTACTCTGTACCTCGGACTCAAGAGATATAAAAGAAGAGGTAATAATTTCATCTAGCTGGGCATCAATGTTACCCACTTCAGCCATTACAATCCCTCTCACATTTTCCAAATCTAGAACTTTTCGAACTGACTGTTTAGCAACTTTTTCTATTTTAGTTAATATCCCTGTTCTACCTGAAACAAAGACACCTTCTAGCTCTTTATTACTGACTGCATTCCATAATTCAGAAGCCTTTGATGAAGAATAAAAAATAACCTCCGTATAAATATCGTGGTCTCTTATCTTTTTAATAAACTCTTCACCATGCCCATAATCTTCCAAGTTATAGTCCACGACAATTAGGTCAAACTCACGAAAAGGTTCATGAGACATAAAACTCTCAGGGTCTGAAACAAACTCAATTCTAGGGCTAAATCCCCAAGATTTTATGTGATCTTTTAATGAATCAAGATCCAAGGAATCAAAAAAATCTTCCGTATCATCAAACCATAATATTGAATATGAAATTTTCATTTTATAAAGACCATTTTTATTTCCACTCCATTAGGGTTCCATCTTGGAATAAACTCTATCTCTGCGTCTAGCGAGTCAATAATTTGCTTTGTGTGGTAAAGACCTAGCCCAGAACCAGCTGTACTAGTCATACCAAGATCAAAAATATTTTCTAGATCCATCGAGTCATTCAAACCTTTCCCATCATCTATAAAGGATATAATTAACTCATTTTCACCTTTTAAGTCCATAGTAACGTTTAAGCTCTTTGCATGGGCTTTGTCAGAATTACTAATGATGTTATCAATTAAAATAGAAAGCTCTATTTTTTTAGTTTTAATTTCAAAGGGTTCTGAAACATTATTTTCAATAGAGAGTTTTAAACCAGCAGCCATAAAATCTTTTGTAACATGCATTAAATATTGTTCAAAATACGTTGGTAGGTCAGTCAGTTCTTTTTTAGAGCCGGATTTAAAATTTGCCTTGGTTGCATATTGAGCGGTTGCCATAACTTTTTTATTGGCTTTGCTGATTTTTTCAAGGTATTTTAAAGCTTCAGCAATATTACCTTTATCTCTTAAAGCCTTCATTGTTCTACCAATATAGTTGTCAATAATACTGGCATCCAAACAAATTTGATGATGAAAGCCTAATAAAGTCTTTTCATCTAATGTGGAAATAGATTTAAGAAATAACGTCTGTGCTTCGAACTGCTCAGTTTCTTTTTCAAGGCTTTTTATAACTTGACGGTTTTCTTCAGCCTCAATAGTTAAGTTGGTAACTTGTTTTTGTGCGGTTTTTACTTGAATCTCTTTTTCGGCAACAATTTTTCCGATTTTCTTAAGGTTTTTCTTTAGGCCGGCATCAACAACATCCCCATCGAAGCCTTCTATATTGTTAATGATAGTATTTAATTCATGAGATTTTTGTTCTACTAGTGTTTCAAGTAAAGCAGGGTTAAACCAAAAATGCTCAACTTTATCTTTCGACAAACCAATTAAAGAAAGTATGGATATAGATATACGTTTTCTTTTTTTATCCCATGACTCAATATATTTTTCAGAAGTATTGTCCCAACTAAGACCGTCAGCGTTTCGTAGTTCATTTCGTATAGATTCAGAGACGCTATCCCATTTAAGGCCTTCAACCACAAACCGTTCAAGCTTTCTAAGTACATCAAGGAAAAATGTTTCTTTTACACTAATAAACTCAGGAGTTAATTTTAAACCCTCTCTACTAGAAATGGGTTTAAAGCATTCATCATTATCAATGACTTCAATACGACCGACAATTTCACGGCTAGATAAATATCTGGTAGTTCCTTGTGTTTTTCTAACATCTAACCCAAGCCAGTCATCGCCTCGCTCACCATACGGGGCGATTCGAAATCCATTTAAAAATAGAAAAATTGAGCCGAACTCAACTGACCTGACACCCGTCTGACGTTTAAAGTAGGCTTTTTTATAAGGGTTTAAGTAATAAATTACTGTATGAATATTCTTTAGGTTTAAGTAGTTGGTATTTTTCTCTTCTAGCCTAAAAACAGCCTCTCCATCATGAAATAGAGATGTTGTGATTGATTTACCATTTTTGCTTATATTTGACTCGATATAAGTTGTATTAAAACGTAGTTTTTCAAAAATTTGATTTTTGACAACACCATTGATTTGTTCATGGTATTGATACTTTTCATCTTCTTTTATGAACTCATCTACTTTTAATTGTATTGTAAATTTTTTATGTTGAAATAATTGGTTTGGATTGATAAATCGCTCTAAACTTTTTTTTAATGAAAGCAACCTCTTTCGGTCCCAAGAAGATCTTAATTTTGAAATAACTAAGACCATTCCAGATTCAGACATTTTTACACCTGCCACAGAGAGGACTTCTTCATCACTTACAATATTAAATTTTACGGGTATTTTTTGAATAATAAGCTCTTTATCCCCTTCTGATTCAAAATCCATCCAGTTGATATTGATGTGTATTAATTCTCCACCTGCCGTTCTTGTGAACATATCAAGAATTGCACCAAGTCTGTCGCAAGAAAAACGACCAATTCCCTTGTTTCCTGCAAGAAATGCCCCATCAATCTGTGGATTAATTTTCTTTTCAGAATAAGCAATATTTAACCATTTATCTTCAATATCAACTTCATTCATACCAGAGCCTTTATCGGCTATTATTATTCTGGATGATTCGGTGTTAGTTTCACCGTCTTGAGAAAACCCTTTAAATTCTAATAAAACTTCTTCTGATCGTGCATCATAGGAATTTTTAACGAGTTCAACAATAGCTATATTGTCATCATTAATTAAGTCTTTACCGACAAGGTTCTTAAGTAGAGTATTTGTTTTAAAAAATAATGACTTGCTCATTGAGCAATTTCCTTAATTAAATAACCTAATACTTCACCTAATAATGGCGGGACAGCATTGCCTACTTGAGTATAACGAGGACACTCTTTTGTTCGTTCCTTACCCCCTGTTGTATATTTCCCTTTAAATACAAAATCATCTGGAAAAGATTGAATTCTTGCACTTTCTCTAACAGTTAGTATTCTCGGCTCTGAATAATGTATTAAATCATCTGGTAGTGTAGTTAATGTTTTCGAGGGTTTATTAGGATCTAAAACTGCTATTGCTTGTTTTTGAGTACCAATTTTATTTTTTTCTTTTGCATTAAGCGTGAAGCCAGGACGACATATTTCTTGAGTTAATTTAAACTTATCAATAGTACCTTGCTTGTGTCGAGCTAAACGCAAACTGTTAGGTTTGTATCCATTTAACCCTTGACGCATAATTTTTTGATAGGGGTTTAAAATCTTGGGGGGAATATAATTAATTTGTTTAAACCCTTTTTCTTCAGTACCAGAATGAACAATTAATGACATTGAAATTGTCTCAAAATCTACAATTGCTTCTTGCACTGTAATTGGAAGATTAGATAAGCCTTTACTATTGAGAAACTTAGGGCGTAATATTTCTAAAACATTAAAAGGATTTACATCACTTTGGAAAATATCATTACGGATACCAATCATAATAAATCGAGTTCGTTGCTGTGGAACCCCAAAATCTTGACTATTAATGTGTTTTGTAAAAATTGAATAACCTAGTTCTTCCAATTTTCTTTTTACAACCGTGGAATAAGGTACTCTTTTCTTATTATCTTTTGTATCAGCAAAGGCAGCATTAAACCCTCTAACATTTTCAAGAAGTATATATTTAGGATTAACTAAATCTACCATTTTTATATATTGTTCTGAAAGTTTATTACGTGGGTCATTAGGGTTTCTTCTCCCTGCCATTGAAAATCCTTGACAAGGTGGCCCACCAACAATCAAATCTATAGTCCCGTTAAGAGATGCAAGTTCATTTTGATAATTTTCAAGAACTGTCTGAATTGTTGTTGATTTTTGAGGTAGCCATTCCGGCCAATTGAAATGCTTATATTTTCCATCAATCAGATTATATTGAAATGTTTCAAAGGCCATACTATCTTTTTCAATAGCAAAAACTCCTGTCCATCCCACATTCCCTAACCCAAGAGACAATCCTCCACACCCAGAAAAAAGGTCAATATAAGTATTAACTTTAGATTTTTTATTCGTTTTCATATTGAACTATCATTCTTGGTTCTAACATATTCCATATAAACAAAGTTTATTCTAATGCAAAATCAATAAATTATATTTATAAAAAATATCCCCGTTTATATTAGTACCCGATATACTTACAATTTTTTTTATTTTTTGAACTATCAATGCTACTTTCTTCATAGCTAAGTAAATTAATTCGAGCGTGTGTTTATTTGTGAATAGCCGCTTTTTCTTTCGCTATAATCTCATTTAACTCAAGCCATTCTTCATTTGTTAGTTAGTTAGGCTCGATATATTTTTTCTGTACTGATTCATACGTTGTATTTGCCGCATCCAAGTTAACTTTTACATCAATACTTAAGCCACACCTCCTCCTGCTCTTTCTACAACAGTTTCCTTTTAACTACTTGCTCTCACACGAGGGTAAACAACAAATAATCACAAAGTTACCAGTTATCTTCCTTATTTTTGGATCTTAAGGCGACTAACCTGTGAAGTTAGTTAAGTTTGCTAACTGTATTTCATCCTATAATGACAATATATTCAATTTTGCAGATTATAGCTGTGAGGAAACTAAACTTATTGATCCCTCTGCTTTAAACTGTTAACTCACTATTTCTTAAATATAATTCTATTTAACCAAGTACAATAAACAAACTTATTTCTTTACTTTAGAAAATCTAAACCACTAAATGTCACTAGCCATTGTATATAGTAGAGGTCGATCTGGAATCGATGCCCCTTTAGTTACTGTTGAAGTACTTGTAACTAATGGACTGCCTTCTCTGTCTATCGTTGGTTTACCTGAAACTGCAGTAAAAGAAAGTAAAGACAGGGTACGTGGCGCTATTATAAATTCTCACTTTGAATTCCCGATTCAAAGAATTACCATTAATCTGGCACCAGCTGATTTACCAAAAGAAGGTGGACGATTTGATCTGGCCATTGCTTTGGGAATTTTGGCTGCTTCCGATCAGATTCCTAAAACCAGACTTGCTGATTATGAATGTGTAGGGGAATTATCACTCAGTGGGGAATTACGCTCTGTATTAGGCACATTACCCATTGCAATTCATACCCGTAATGCGAAAAGAAAACTGATTTTACCCAAAGAGAATGTAGCTGAGGCCGCTTTAATCAAACAAGCTGAGCTTTTCCCCGCGGCCAGCTTGCTTGAAGTTTGCGCCCATATTAGCGGGCAAAAATCATTAATCACCCATATTCCTGAAGTAGTTGAAAAGGAGATTGAATATCCTGTTGATTTTTCTGATGTTCAGGGTCAGTTTCATGTTAAAAGGGCTTTTGAAATTGCAGCGACAGGGTCTCATAATTTACTGTTGCTAGGACCTCCTGGAACGGGGAAATCTATGCTGGCAT
>CAZZML010000189.1:0-6307 GCA_964654735.1 uncultured Roseivirgaceae bacterium
GATAGATACCTTATCTCCTTCTCTCAGTTCGTTAACTAACAGCTTTAATGCTGATTTTAATAAGGGCAATTTATTAGCATTACTCATAGACCCCGAAACATCCAATAGAAATACTAAGTTGGAATTTGGTAAATTATCCATTGCTAGCTTTTTACCTTGAATACCAATATGCACTAATTGATGTGTTTGATTCCAAGGGGCTGTAGCCACTTCTGTTAATACTGAAAAAGCTTCATCTCCTTTAGGATTGTCATAGTCGTAATTAAAATAATTAATTAACTCTTCTACTCTTACGGCATCTTTGGGAGGAGTTTGACCATTCATTAAAAACCTGCGCATATTACTGTATGAAGCCGCATCCACATCAATAGAAAAAGTAGAAAGAGGATCGTTTAGTGGGTTTTTATATCCATTTTCGTGAATAGTGGCGTACTCCTCGGTATTCCAATTAGGATACCCCTCGCTTGCTCCCGCACCATATCTACTTCTTTTTGCCATCGATTTATGAACAGAAGGAGCTATTGACACAACTTCCATCAATGCCATATCTTCTACAAGTTCTTCATCCTTAATCATAATAAAAGCCAACCGAACTTTAATAAACGATTGATTCCCAACTTTCACCCTTTTACTTGTGTAAGATTTAAATTCAATTAGCAAAGTGTTACTTGATAAAGCTTCTATTGCAAACTCTCCTTTTGTATTGGTAAATACATAGTTAGAAGTTCCTACTACAGACACTTTTGCTCCCATCACAGGCGTTTTTGCCATAGCATCCTCTACAATTCCTTTAATAGTTTTAGCTGATAACGTGCTGGTAATCGCTAATAACAATACTAAAAACAATGATTTCTTTAACTTTTTCATATCTATAAATTTGTTGTTGCACCTTAATGATGCAAGTGTTCATATATTTCCATAAATAAATTTCATTTTTGTGCTAGCTGTACATGAATATATTAGGCAAAACATCCTCATTAACTGACCAAGAGCTTATAGAGCGCTATAAAAAAAAGTGCGACCAAACGTATTTTGCAGAACTTTTTACCCGATACTCTCATCTAATTATGGGTGTTTGTATGAAATATTTAAAAAATACAGAGGCCTCTAAAGATGGGGTAATGAACTTATACGAATCAGTTTCTGAAAAACTGGTTACAAATAAAATTGAAAATTTTGGTGGATGGATTTATGTAGTTACTAAAAACTACTGCCTGGGTGAGTTAAGAAAACAAGCAAGAGAAGGTGTAGTAGAAAATAGTTTAACGGAGTCTATGGAATTTGAGCTACAGCCGCATCATACCAACGACTATAGTTTAGAACAACAAGTGGTGGCCTTAGAAAAGTGCATTGAAGAACTCAATAATGAGCAAAGTAAGTGTATAAGCTTATTTTACTTAAAGAAGAAAAGCTATAAAGAAGTAACAAACCTTACAGGGCTTAACCTAAATAAAGTAAAAAGTAATATACAGAACGGAAAACGAAATTTAAAAAACTGCATAGAAGCTAATATTGAAAAAGAATAGCAACCATATTAATCTCCAACAACATTTAATTCAAACTGAGCTACTTGATTATACCAATGGAGTTTTAGGAAACGAAGAAATGTATCGTTTGGAACTGCACTTGAATGAATGTGAACTTTGTAGCGATGCACTTGAAGGAATTTCGTTGGTTAAAAACCCCAAGGAAGTTCTTGAAGCTATTAACACTGAGATTTTTCCAAATAAAAAGAATGCATTTGCTCCAAATTATATGGCCATCGCTGCTAGTATTGCTTTAATAGCCGTTTTTAGTTTGTCTTATTGGTTGATAACCAAACCAACTAAAACAGATACTATAGCCCTTAATTCACCAACTGAAGTTAAGAAAGACAAACCCGTATCAAGTACTTTGGGAGAACCTGAATTGGCAGAAGAAGCTAAAAACAGCCCGAATGAACCAATTACTGAGGATGAGGTTGTGGAAGAGGACATTATCAACTCAAGCCTGAGAGTTTCAGCCGCAGAAAAGCTTCCTGAACCTAAATCTTTGGCAAAGCAGGAAAAAAATATACGGTCGAAAGAAATCGAACCTGCTGAACCAACTGCAGCAATTGCTGATGATTCAGGAGTTGATTTTAAAGATAATGAAGAAGCAACTCAGTTGGGGGAAACCTTTTTTGAAGCTACAGATGAGGAGGAAGGTTTAGCCGAAGTAGTCCAATCAACACAAAGTATTGCCAGGGCTTCAAAAAAATCTAGTAGAACCCAATCAACTATTTTAAAAGACCAAAAAGAGGCAACACCCATTGGCGGTATGGCCAGGTTAAAAACCTATATTAATAAAAATCTCAAATACCCTCAACAGGCCATTGATAATAATATTAAAGGCACGGTTGTTTTAGAAATCAGCATTAATAATGATGGCAGCATTAATAATATAACTGTTATAAAAGGGCTAGGAAACGGCTGTGATGCAGAAGCTATGCGACTGATTTCAACGGGGCCTAAATGGATTCCAAAAGTAGTAAATGGAAAGGCAGAGCGATCGAACCGTCAGGTGAAAATTAAATTCAAACAATAATTATCGTATATTAGTTTATATGTTAAAACTATTTTACCTAGTTATTCTGTTAAATTTCATTGGCCATGTTGCTATGGCTCAGCCTGATGAGGTAATTATAAGAGGTGTCGTATTAAGCGATGATAATATGCAACCTCTGCCCTTTGCGCATATTGTAATAGATTCTACCGGAACAACCTCCAATATTTATGGAACCTTCTATTTAAAAGTAGCTAAAACTGATACCTTACATTTTTCGTATATTGGCTATAAAAAGAAAAATTATGTGATTCCAGATTCAATTTCAGCCAATGAAATAGCTATTGAAATAATTTTATTGAAAGACATTACATTTTTGCGTGCCATAACGGTTACTTCATTACCTGCAACTTTAGATGATTTAAAAGAAGAACTAATGGCAACAGAAGTACCCATAGAAGTTGAAATAGAAAATGCCAAAAAAAGTATTGATTTAGCTACCTACCAGTACTTATATATGAAATCGTTTAAACTAAACATGGATGCCTACGATAACCACGCCATGTTTTTAAGAGGAAATGAGGGGTTAAACCCAGCAGGTGGAAATGTAAAAGGAATGTTGAAATTTTTAAAAAACAGAGCGCAAGGCAAGCCATTAGAAGGCACATATCAGCATTATAAATACTATCAGAAAAACAAAGATCAATAAAGAAGTTTAGTAGGATTGCCCTTAACTTTGCGGCATCAACACAGAACCATGAGCAAATTTAAACTTGATAATATCGATCGTAATATTTTAAAAATATTACAAAAAAATGGTAGAATTACGAACTCCCAGTTATCAAAAGATATTGGCCTCTCACCCGCACCTACTTTAGAAAGGGTAAAAAAATTAGAACAAACCGGCTACATAAAAAGCTACCATGCAGTACTTGATAAGGATAAATTAGGATTAGGTGTTACCACATTTGTTATGGTATCATTAAAACAGCATAATAAAGAAACTATTGAAAAATTTATAAAATCAATTAATAAGTTAGAAGAAGTTGTGGAGTGCCACCACACTACCGGCACGGCCGACTTTATGCTCAAAGTGGTTTCTGAAGATATTTCGGGATATCAAAAATTAATGTTAGAAGGAATTAGCAATATTGAAGTAATTGCTGATATGCAATCAATGGTAATTTTATCAACTTTTAAAGACAGCAAATCAGTACCAGTAAAATAATGTCGAATACACCAGAACAAATTATTGTATTAGATGCTGTTCAAATTGATCAGAAAATCAGGCGAATAGCCTATGAAATCTATGAGAATAATTACGGTGTTAAAGAGCTAATATTGGCAGGTATTTGTGAACAAGGAGAAGTACTTGCTCAATTATTGGCAACTATTCTCGAAGAAATTTCTCCAATAAAAACCAATGTCTTGCTCATCAATTTAAATAAGCAAAACCCTTCTGAACCTATCCCCGAAGAAGATTTTCCTAAAAATCTTACCAATAAGGTCGTAATTATGGTTGATGATGTACTGAACACAGGAAAAACTTTGGCGTATAGCTTAAAGCCTTTTTTAGATCAAAAAATAAAAAAAATTGAAGTGGCTGTACTGATTAATCGAAGCCATACGGCTTTTCCAATTAGCCCAAAATACACAGGATACGAATTATCAACTACTTTGTCGGAGCATATTGTGGTAAAAATGACGGGTAAAGAAAAAGGCGTTTATTTAACATAGCATGTCGGCACATAAACCAGAACTTAAAAAAGTAACAACGCATAGACTGCTCGAGATGAAGCAGAAAGGTGAAAAAATAGCGATGTTAACGGCCTATGATTACTCAATGGCTCGTTTGCTGGATGGAGCAGGTATTGATATATTATTGGTGGGCGATTCGGCCTCCAATGTAATGGCAGGGCACGAAACTACCTTACCCATCACCCTTGATCAAATGATTTACCATGCTTCCTCTGTAATTAGAGCAGTTGAAAGAGCCTTGGTGGTAGTTGACCTTCCTTTCGGTTCTTACCAAGGCGATTCTGGTGAAGCACTTCGTTCCTCCATTCGAATAATGAAAGAAGCTGGGGCACACGCTGTTAAATTAGAAGGAGGAGCCGAAATTAAGGAATCCATTGCACGTATTTTAACTGCAGGCGTTCCGGTAATGGGTCATTTAGGCCTTACTCCTCAAAGTATTTATAAATTTGGCACCTACACAGTAAGAGCTAAAGAAGAAGTCGAGGCTGAAAAATTAATTGAGGATGCCAAGTTATTGGAAGAAGTCGGCTGTTTTTCCATAGTATTAGAAAAAATACCAGCTAAACTAGCGGCTAAAGTTGCGGCTTCTATTCAAATTCCTGTAATTGGCATTGGAGCTGGGCAAAACGTAGATGGACAGGTGTTGGTAATGCAGGATATGCTAGGCATTACCCAAGACTTTAAGCCTCGCTTTTTAAGAATGTATGCCGACCTTCAAAAAATAATTACCGAGGCTGTTGGCAATTATATTACCGATGTAAAATCTAACGATTTCCCTAATGAGCAAGAGCAGTACTAAAGTTATTCAACTAAAAGAATTAAACGAGCAGGATATTTCTACTGGGAAAAAACTGTTTCCTGCTGATAAAAATTATATCTTAAAAGAAGTACAGGTTAGAACTGAAAATGAATTGCTTGATTGGTTGGTTGAGTATGTAAAAGAGTATTACGAAACTTTTCATAATCCACTTGGCTTAGTAGATAATACGATTGAAACCATTCGCTCTGCCACTTTTAGTAATTCTCAGATATTTCACGAGTTTTATAATGACCTTGCCGGCATTTACAGGTATAAACATGGTGAAATTCAACTGGCATTTCTATTTGATGGAGATTCGCACTACACCAAATATAAATCGGAGTGGAAAGTAACCTTTATGAAATGGGTTACTCAATTATTAGCTAATAGAGTGATAATGAGAGCATTTTTAGAAATTACGGTTTTCGGAGTTCTTAATAAAAAGCAGCTTGAATTAATTTTGAACCGGTTAAAATTATATGTGGAGCAGCATTTTCAACTTAAAATTTATAAGTATCGGGGCATTCAAGAAGTTAATGTTGCGTAACCTGCATAATGCGGGTTAAAAAACACTCCCGTAGCTTGTGCCTACGCTAAAGCTTCGGCTACACACAGACGACTAGGGGCATATTTTCTGCATCATCTAGCCCAAAAATATCGGTATATACCACACAATACCCTTCTCTTGACACTAGTCCTTTATTTACTATTTTTTATTTGCACTTAGGTTATTTATACGAAAATATTGTTTTATATTAGATACTTATGCGAGAATATTTTCTATTGTGCATTTGATAAAATACTACATAAATTAGTTCTTTCTTGCTAAGAAAAATCCTGCCAAATGAAAAACAATAAAATAGCTGTAGTATATATTTACCTCGCTATTATTCTTACACTCTCGGTATTTACAATTGACCTGGTTATACCTTTGGGAGTAGCATTTGGAGTATTGTATGCCCTGCCAGTATTAATTACATTTAAATCAAACAACTATCAAACAACTATCACATTTGCTATTTTAACTACTGTTTTAACTTTAGTAGGCTATTATAACTCTCCAAGCGGGGGTGAGCCTTGGAAAGTTATTTTTAACAGGTCGATTTCAATTTTTGTGATTTGGAGTGTCGCATTAAGTATTTTATACTATTTCAAATTAGTTAAAAATTCCGTTGAATTAAATGGGAAACTAATGAAAAATAACCTTTTACTAAATCAGCTAAAAAG
>CAZZML010000190.1:0-6277 GCA_964654735.1 uncultured Roseivirgaceae bacterium
ATTTGTGGGTTATGAAACACAAGAAATAACGGTGGGTAGCCAAACCACAATTGATTTGTCATTGGAGTTTGATATTTCTCAATTGGGTGAAGTTGTGGTTGTTGGGTATGGAGAACAGCTAAAAAGAGAGGTGACGGGCTCAATATCAAAAGTGTCCGGAAAAAAAATAATGGAAACTTCTGTGCCTAGTTTTGAAGCTGCTTTGCAAGGGTTGGCTTCCGGGGTTCAGGTAATACAAGGAAGTGGAGTGGCAGGGTCAAGTTCTATAATTAGGATAAGAGGAGTAGCTTCTATTTCTGCAGGTGCCGATCCTTTATATGTTGTGGATGGGATTCCTATAAATGCCGATAACTTTTTAGCTGAGGCTAACTGGCAAAATGGTGCATTTAATAACAACCCATTATCCTCAATAAATCCTAATGATATTCAATCAGTAGAAATATTGAAAGATGCTGCAGCAACAGGTATTTATGGCTCAAGGGGAGCTAACGGAGTTATTTTAATAACAACAAAGCGTGGTAAAACAGGTAAGCCTACTTTTAACTTTTCGACCAATATTGGTATATCAAATGAGGTGGCCAAACCAAAATATTTGAATAGTGCGCAATGGTTACAAATTAGACAAGAAGGCTGGGAAAATGATGGTAATACAGGAGCAGTTTGGGTTCCTGGGTACTCTAATCTGGAAGACTCACCAGCAGACAGGTTAGCCGCATACCAAGAAGCATCTCAATATGATACGGACTGGTGGGATTTAATGACACAAACGGGTGTTAAACAACAATACGATTTATCAATGAATTACGGAACAGATAAATTTAGAACGTATGTGGGCGCATCCTATAGCGAAAACCAATCTTATATTGTTGGCAATAAACTTAGGAGAATGAGCGGAAGAGTTAACATAGACTACAAAATATCAGATAACTTAGAAGTAAGCTTATCATCATCTTTGAGTCAGGGTGTAAATAGGAGAGTGAAAGTAGCCTATACTGGAGGGTTAGGTGATGCTATGTCAACGGCCCTTCCTGTTTACCGTGTGGTTGATAATAACGGAGATTATTGGAGAGGCAATACATCTATCGTAGCCAATCCGGTTTTTACAGATAACAATTTTGAAGGTTATACGGTAGATTTAAGAACTATAAATACGCTATCTCTAAAGTACAATCCAATAGAAAAACTAAAAATAACCGTATCTGGAGGCTACGATTATTTGGATCAAAAGAACGACCAATGGGAATCTGGTATTCTAAGGGGCACAGGAGAGTCAAGATCAGAAAGAGATGTAAGAAATGTTAATAATTACAATATAAACTTATTGGCAGACTATGACTTATCTGTGAATGCACATAAAATAAAGTTATTAGTTGGGTCTGAATACCAAGAGTCAGTTACTTCAGGATTTAATAATGAGGTGTACTTAAATGTAAATAGTACACAGTATAAATTAAATGGAGATTTCTCTGAAGTAAATAAATCTGGTGTAGCCGAAGAAATAAATGGCGATAAATTTAATTTTTTAAGTTATTTTACTCGTGTCAATTATAGCTTTAACGATAAGTACATCCTGCAAGGTACAGCCAGAGTTGATGGTTCATCAAAATTTGGCCCTAGCAATAGATTTGGTTTTTTTCCTGTGTTATCAGCAGCTTGGTTATTATCCGAGGAAGACTTTATGAAAAATATTGGTTTTATAGATTTCTTAAAAGTTAAGGCTGCGTATGGAATTACAGGTAACTCTCAATTTGCTGACAACCAATGGAGAGGAACATTAACGCTAGAACCTACACCCGGATACAACGGACAACCAATAAGGTATCCTGATGTTTTGCCCAACCCTGATTTGAAATGGGAAACAGCTAAAAATTTGGATTTCGGGCTTGAATTTGGGCTGTTTAATAATTTTGTTGAGGCGGAAGTCTCTTATTATCGAAAAAACTCAGAAGGGGTTTTGGTAAATCTTAGTATCCCTCAAAATAGTGGATTTAGCAATTTGTACGATAATGTAAGTGATATACTTAATGAAGGTATTGAAGCTTCTATCACAACCAATAATATTAAGAATAATAATTTAACCTGGACAACAAATTTTATTATAGGTTATAATTATAATGAAGTGCTCTCTCTTGGTGGATACTCTCCCGAGTCTGTATCCGGAGGAACTAACGATATTAGAGTTGTAGTAGGGCAACCGGTAGGAACAAATTACCTTATCCGTTATGCCGGTGTAGATCCCGAATCGGGTAAACCCAAATACTTAGATGAAAACGGAAACGAAACTTTTGAGTATAATGAGCAAAGAGACAGGGTGTCAGCAGGCAAAGTTTTGCCCGATGTAATAGGCAGTTTAGGTAATACAGTAACTTACAAAAACTTTACACTAAACTTTTTATTCGTCTATTCTATTGGTGGTAAAATATACGATTCTTCCTCCAAAAGACAAATGACATTTTTAACGGATTGGGTAACAAGAGAAGATGTTGGTGACCGATGGACAAAACCAGGCGATGTTGCTACCTATCCAAGGGCAACACTTGACCCTGCACAACATGGCAATGATAAGGAATGGTTTAATACAGACCTGTTTCTAAGAGATGGTTCCTATGCAAGACTCAGAAACCTTTCTATTGCTTATGAATTACCCAATAATGTTATTAATAAAATAGGGTTAAGCCGTGCATCTGTAGTACTTTCAGGAACCAACCTATTAACATTTACTAAGTTTCCAGGTTTAGATCCTGAGGTTGCAAGAGATTTTGATAATCAACAAGATCGAAACCTGAGCCAGAGTGTTACCTACTTAACCCCTCCTCAGGAAAGGGTGTTTAACGTTTCGATTAATTTATCATTTTAATTTAAAATAATACTTAGATGAAATATATATATACAATAATCTTAACATTAATGATGCTAGGGTTTAATAGTTGTAGCGATGATTTTCTTGAAAATCAATTGCCTAGTAACCAGGTAGAGCTTGAGCTGGGGTTAAGCACGGCAGACGATATGCAGGAATTATTGAATTCTGTGTATGATGTAATGGCTAATGCAAATAATGGCAGAGGTCAAAAATTTAGTGAGTTATTGGCAGACAATGTTTTTATACCAGGTAATTCAGGCTTTTTGGTGCAAGTATATAACAGGAGTAGTGATTTTTTTAACTCAGACGTGGGTGACTATTATAAACAGCCTTATATAGCCATAAGCAGAGCAAATGTGGTTTTAGAAAATGCTGATAATGTAGGCATGCCTACCGATGAAGTGGATAGAATGAAAGGGGAAGCAAAATTTCTTAGAGCTATTTCTCATTTTGAATTAGTTAGATTTTTTGCCCAGCCTTATGGTTACACTCCTAATAATTCACATTTAGGAGTAGTAATAAGAACATCTTCGGAGGTTACTCCTAAAGGAAGAAATACAGTAGAGGAAGTGTACAATCAAATAATACTAGACTTATCGGATGCCATTAGCTTATTGCCAGTTGCTAACGGTAATTATGCCACATCAAATACAGCTAAAGCTTATTTGGCCAAAGTTTATTTTCAGATGAATGATTTTGTAAATGCGGCTACTATGGCCGAAGAAGTGATAACAAGTGGGAATTATACTTTTTCAAGCGATGTAAATAATAGATATTCAACTTCTATTCCTTCAGAGTCGATTTTTACGTTAATAAGCTCGGATGTGGATGGAGATAATAGTGCTGATGAGTTTATAGGTAAATTTCGTTCGGATATTCAGGCGCCTACAATACAAGCTTCTAACGAATATTATTCTTTGGTATCGTCTAATCCGAACGATGCAAGAAGTAGCTGGGTAAGTATTGATGTGGACGGGGTTAGATCTTTTACCAAGTACAATATGGTATATATGAATGTGACTTTAGCTAGTTTAACTGAAATGATGCTTATAGCAGCAGAGTCGTATGGAGAACAGAATACTAATTTGAGTACTGCAATTGGTTATGTAAATCAAATAAAAAGCAGAGCAGGCATTTCTAACATCTCTGGTAGTTCTACAGGTAATTTGGTTATAAGCGAAGCAAGAAAAGAAAGAAGAATTGAGTTTGGAGGAGAAGGCTACCGTATTCACGAACTCAAGAGGAGAGGAACAAAAGGCGAAGATGTGTTTATAAGAACCGCTTCGTGGGATTGTGCAGGAATGGTGCTTCAATTTCCTGCATCTGAAGAAACAATAGAAGGTTTTGTTATGAACCCCGAAGGAGGTTGTGAATAAAATATTATTATCAATATAAAAGATAAAAAAATGAAACTGAAAAATATATCATATTTACTAATTTTACTAATGGTAGTATCATGCTACCCTGAGGAGTTTCCTGAAATAGGAGATCCTGCTGATAGAACAAGCCAACTTGCCGGAACATGGCAAATTACATCAGTTGTTCAACAAGATGACGATGCAATACGCAAAGGTTTTCCGAGTTTTGTAAGAGAACGAAATATTACTAATGAATTTTCATTCACAGACTTTACCATTACACTGGCTGTAAGTGGGGGCGCACCTGCCGAGTTTACGGTTACAGAAGGAGGGTCGCCTAATATTATTGGAGGACTTACTGGTGGAACATGGGCGTTAGATAATAACAAATTACCCAGTACCATTACTTTTACCGAGGGCTCTACTACATTCGACATTGCTCTTGGCTCTTTTGCAAATATTAAAAGCACCTTGGTACTCACAGTTCAGAGAACAATTTTAAAAGCAGGTGTACCAGAGTCTTTTATTACCTACGAATACATCTTTACTAAAAAATAAATATGTGCAACATGAAAAAATATATAATTACAATAATTGTGTTTTTAACAATCCATTTGTATGGATTAGCACAACCTACATATACAGCTAGCCCTTCTCCTTTTACAGCTGAGGATGAGGTGACTTTAACAATTGATGTTACTGGCACTAGCTTGGCAGGCTATACTGGAGATGTATGGGTGTGGGCTTGGATTTCTAAAGGATGTTCTGCTGCTTGTGATGCTCCAACAAATATTGATCCTGCAGGTGCAGCTAATACAGACGATGCTAAAATGACTAGAGACGAGTCTAATGCAGATGTGTATTCAATAACTTTTGTTCCTACAGCTTTCTTTGGAAAATCCCCTGCACAACTACAGCAATTTGGGTTTAAATTAAAAAGCGAAAGCTGGGGAGATGGGAAACAATCTGACAATGATATTCTCATTGATATCGAACCCTTAATTTTTGTTCCAAAAATAAACAGAAATTTTCCCACTAAGGTTACAGAAAACGATGTGGTAAGTTTATACCTCGATCAAAGCTTTGCTGAAAATTTAGATTTAAAGTATGATTTAAGTGATTTTACCCTGGAAGTAATAGCCTATGACACAGATGGAGTTCAGGTAGGAACAACTCTGTTGCTTGACGCAAAAAATGAAGGAGATGGGATACATAGTGGTAGTGTTTTACCTACATTTAGTTTTGTAACCAATGGTACAAGTATTGCTAAGATTGCTTATAAATTTATAAGCAAAAATAATTCA
The DNA here is from genome assembly GCA_964654735.1 of uncultured Roseivirgaceae bacterium. Lineage (GTDB taxonomy): Bacteria > Bacteroidota > Bacteroidia > Cytophagales > Cyclobacteriaceae > JAKISE01. The sequence continues at coordinate 5,523 of CAZZML010000190.1, forward strand.
GCCATAGAATCTGATACTTACGAGGTTACTTTCATACAATAAATTAAAAAATAATGAAAAAATTACTTAATATACTAACTCTAGTTGCAATTATTGGGTTATCAGCATGTGATAAAGATGCTTTTAAGGATAATATAGCTGTGGGCGAATCAATAAATGATTTTGAGTTGGAGAGCCCAGCTAATTTTTCTTCACTTTTACTAAATGCTTCGCAATCTGAAAAAATAATAGATGTTAAATGGAAGGCTGCGGTTACCGGGTTAGGAACCGACCCTACCTATAGGTTTTTATTGGATGAGAAGGGAGGCGATTTTTCAACGCCACTTTTATCCATAGAATCTAACAATTCAGGAATTGATAACGGATTGTTATTAACTTACGGAGATTTGATTGATGCTATTTCAGGAGCTACATCTACAGAATATGTTTGGACAGTTGAAGCACAGGTAGTTGCATCAAATGGAACCAATATCCATAATGCTCGGGCATCATTCAGCTTAGACTTAATGGTTTCTTCTGAAGGAATTACCGATTTTAGTTATATAGCACCAACTGTAAATGAAAAGCTGCCTTTTGATAAATTTGCTACACCAAATGATATAATTGAATTTAGTTGGGGGGCTGCTACATCATTAAGTGGCGATCCTGTTTCCTATAAAATTCAATTTGATAACCCAGATAATGATTTCTCCAATCCATTATTTGAATCAGCTTCAGATAATAGCGGTGCAGATGCTACATTTTCAATTACACAT
>CAZZML010000191.1:0-6276 GCA_964654735.1 uncultured Roseivirgaceae bacterium
CAGGGGCAGAGTGGATAATTGTGTTTGGGTTAGGTTCTGCAAACGATTTTTATAGGATGAATATCATCCTATCGTAAAAAAGTAGTGCTTTTTTAAAGATTTTGTTTCAGGTTGTGGTTTGGTGTGAAAATGAATTATCCAAAAAAACTCATTTCTTGGTCTTTGTTAATTATAGAGTGGCTATAATTCTTGTGAAAATTTAATCTTGGATCTTATATGGATGACACCTCTTTTATACGATTAAACAATTATTAATTTTACTCCTTGCGAAACAATTTTTTGCATATCAACAGGAGAGATTCCATTGTCAGTGATAATAATATCTACATCAGAGATATCTGCAATTTTAGCAAATCTTTTGTTATTGAATTTACTTGAATCCGTTACAATAATTTTTTTTCTTGATGCTTTGATCATGGTTTGTACCAGGCTTGCTTCGCTTTCCAGATTGGTATAAAACCCCATCTCCGGATCTATGCCATCTGCTCCCAAAATAGCTACATCGCAGCGATAATTAAGTATTGTTTTTTCAGTAATATTACCTATGAGAGATCTCATCTCTGGTCTTAAAGTGCCTCCCGCAATAATTACTTCAATTTGTTTGTTGTCTGCTACAATTTCGGCAATTGGCAAACTATTGGTAATCAATTTAATATCTTTTTTACCGCCAAAATTCTTTGCGACTTCGATTACCGTAGAGCCTGAATCCATTATGACGGTATTACCATCTTCAATATAATCTACAGCTCTTTTCCCTATTTTATGTTTCTGTTTGTAATTACTTTGTAAACGTTGATTTAGATTTAAATCGAAGATCGATGGTTGTTTGGCAATGGCACCACCTCTGGTTTTTATTAAAAATCCTTTTTTCTCAAGAAGAGTAAGGTCGTTTCGTACTGAAACTTCACTGACGTGAAACATTTTACTGATTTCGGTTATAGAGATAACATTGTTTTTGTTTATCATCTCAATGATTTTAGACCGTCTGCTTAATGTATTTCGCTTCATTTTGATTGAGCCAACGTTATTTTGTAGGCATAGGTTGTAATTTATTTTACAAAAAATAATTGAATGCAAAGATACAATAATAATTGAATAAGTTTTAAAAGGTAGTTTATACAATCTGTAAAAACAAAATAAAAAAGAAAAACATATAAAAAATAAGGTTATAAAAGGTTATATTGAAAAAATATCAAAAAAAATATCAAAAAAACTTGCATAATCTTATGTTAACATATATATTTGCACAATCTTGTTCTTTTAACAAGATATTAAAATGTAAATATTTTAATTTTAAAAGGTTTTAAAAGATAGGTTTGATGAAATATTGTAATACAATTAAGGAGATAGAACAGCAACCTGAATTGTGGCTGAGGGTTTTTGACCTTATTAAAGAGAAGCGGCTTGAATTACGTGAATTTCTGGATAAGACTATTTTGTCGGAAAATAGTGAAGTGGTTTTTACTGGTGCGGGTTCTTCTTGTTTTGTTGCGGAGATGGTTAGTGCGCCATTTCAATTTTATACAGGAATAAACTCACGTGCTGTTTCTACAACAGAAATTGTTACTCATCCGGAAATGTATATTAACCCTCATAAAAATACTCTTTTAGTCTCTTTTGCGAGGTCGGGAGACAGTCCGGAAAGTGTTGCGGCAATTAAAAATGCCGAAAAAATTTCCTCTAAGATCAACAACCTAATCATCTGTTGCAATAAAAACGGAAAATTAGTAAATGAGAAATTTAGAAATTCTTATAAATTGATTTTGCCGGAAGAAGCCAATGATAAGGGCCTGGCTATGACAAGTAGTGTAAGCTCGATGGCTTTAGCAGCATTGTTGATGGCTCGGTTAGATGAGGTTGAAGGTTTGAAAAACCAAATTAATTTATTGGCGCTCTATGCAAAAAGGCAATTTGTCCTTGCGGATGTAACCTTTAAAAAAGCAGTTTCTCTAAATATTGAACGGGTGGTTTTTCTTGGTTCTGGTTATTATATGGGGCTGGCCAGAGAAGCTCACCTTAAATTACAGGAACTGACCGATGGGAAGCTTATCTGTACGTTTGATTCTTTTCTTGGATTCAGGCATGGCCCCAAAGCTATTGTGAATGATAAAACATTAATGTTTTATTTCTTTTCTAATAATGAGTATGTAAGACATTATGAAATAGATATGGTAAACTCTATGGGAGACGATGTCAAACCTGTCTATACAATCGGTATTTCAGAAAATATTTTAGAGGTTAAGGGGGTGGATCAATTAATAACCTTTGCACAAAATAATGAAAAAGTTGATGAGTGTTTTTTGATGCTGGCAGAACTTGTTTCCGCACAATTATTTAGTTACTACAAATCGGTTCATGAAGGTTTAGACCCTGATAGTCCGTCTGTTAATGGTGCTATCCACAGGGTTGTTCAGGGGGTGAAAATATATTCGTTTGCGAAAAATATAAATAATGTATTAGATATAGAAATTGTTGAATAATGAGTCCAAGAATGGAAAAAAAATTAACAAATACACCAATTCTGGAACATCTTCTTAATAGGATTAAGGAAGAAGAGAGAAAAACAGGGATCAGCAGGACTCTGTTCGCTGCCTGTCCTAATTCAATTTCTGTCATTAAAGCAGCTTTAAATTCTGCAAAACGTTGTAACGCGCCTGTTATTTTTGCTGCCACACTCAATCAGGTTGACAGTAATAGGGGCTATACCGGTATGAATCAATTTGAATTTGTGAAATTGATTCATAAAGAGGCTGCCTCACTCAATATAAACGGCCCTGTATTGGTTGCTATAGATCATGGTGGTCCCTGGTTAAAGGATGAACACAGATTGAAAAACATGAGTTATGAAGAAACAATGGGCCTTGTAAAGCAATCAATGATAGATGCATTGGTAGCAGGATATGATTTACTACATGTTGACCCGACAATTGATGTTACACTTAAAAATGGGGAAGTTATCAGTATTGAAACTGTAGCAAATCGCACGGTTGAAATTATTACCTATGTGGAGAATTTTAGACGAAAAAATAATTATCCCAAAATTTCATACGAGGTGGGAACAGAAGAGGTGCATGGCGGATTGGCCGACATGAGTACGTTTAATAAATTCTTAACTCTCTTAAAAAAAGGCCTGTTAAAAGAAGGGTATAATGATATTTGGCCATGTTTTGTGGTAGGTAAAGTAGGCACCGATTTACATACAACACTTTTTGATCCTGAAATTGCTAAAACACTTACAGCGGAAGTTGCGAAATATGGGAGTGTAATAAAAGGGCACTATTCTGATAACGTTTCCAATCCTGAACAGTATCCTCTTTCGGGAATGGGAGGTGCGAATGTGGGGCCTGAATTTACTGAAAAAGAATACGATGGCTTAATGGAATTGACTGATATTGAAAGGAAATTATTTTCCGAAGGTAAAATTGTAACAGAATCGAACTTTAAAAAAGTTCTGTGGAATGCCGTTATTGATTCAGGAAGATGGAAAAAATGGCTTTTGGAAGGGGAAGAAGAAGTCTTTACTTCACTTAAAGAACATCGACAGCTGTGGTTGATAAAAACAGGCTGCCGATACATATGGACCAAACCGGAAGTGGAAGTTGCTCGAATGAAAATGTACAATAATCTGGCTAGTAATGGTATAAAAGCGGAAGAAATTGTTCTCTTAAATATTGAAAAATCAATGGACAAATACTTTCACAGTTTTAATATGATAGATTTTAATAATTATATTTAATTGATACACTTTAAGTTATGAGTAAAAAATATGATTTGTTGGTTGTGGGAGAATTAAATGTTGATTTGATTCTGGATGAGATAAAATCATTCCCTGAAATAGGGACAGAGATTATTGCGGATAAGATGACAATTTCTCTTGGGAGTTCCTCTGCTATTTTTGCATCGAATATATCTGTTCTGGGGACTAAAACGGCATTTGCCGGAATGATGGGCGACGATAACTTTGGAAAACTTGTCTTGTCATCACTGAAGTCTAAAAATATTAACACAGAATACATAGGGATTAATAAGGACCAAAAAACAGGTGCTTCCATTGCTCTGAATTATGGAGAAGACAGGGCAATGGTTACATTTCCTGGTGCGATGAAATCTTTTTCTTTACAAAATATTCCTTCTGACGCTTTTGAGTTAGCTCGGCACATGCATCTTTCTTCTATCTTTCTTCAAGATACTTTGAAAAAAGATGTTGTTGCATTGTTCCGGAAAGCCAAACAGGCAGGTATGACAACATCGCTTGATGTACAATGGGATCCCGAAGATAAGTGGGATATAGATTTCAAAGAGTTATTACCATTGGTAGATGTCCTTCTCCCCAACAAAAATGAACTCTTGGCAATAACTAAAACGTCTGATATTGAAACAGGATTGAAATACCTAGCAGATATCTGTAATGTTGTCGCATTGAAGCTGGATTCTGATGGGTCTGCTTTGTTAAAGGATGGAGATGTGACTTACTATAAAGCATTTAAAAATAAGAATGTAAAAGATGCCATAGGTGCCGGAGACAGCTTTAATGCCGGCTTTATCAGTGCCATGCTGAAAGGCTATAAACCTGATTATTGTATGATGCTGGGGAATTTAATGGGGGCAATAAATACTACTGAGAGTGGTGGTTCTACGGCTTTTAATTCTTTGAATGATGTAAAACAGAAAGCAAAAACAGTTTTTGGAGTAAAATTAGAATTCTAAATATGAGATTACAGGAAAAACTAAAAGAGTTTCAGTTGCAAAAGAAAGCAATTTTAGCAACAAATTATTATAATTTCGAAACGCTGGCAGCTGTGTTACAAGCTGCTAAAAATATGAATAGCCCGCTTATCCTACAGCTGACACAAAGTTCCATCGAATACATGGGACTTGACATTGCTTTAAGTATGGGACGATCCGGATTGAAATATTATGGTGTGGAGGGGTGGATTCATCTTGACCATGGCGGATCTATAGAGTTGGCAAAGGAATGTCTTAGGGCTGGTTTTGATTCTGTAATGTTTGATGGAAGCGAACTTTCTCTGGAACGAAATATAGAGTTCACAAAAAAAGTGGTTGAAATGGCAAAAGCAACTGGCGCGAATGTAGAAGCCGAGCTGGGTTATGTGGCAAAATTAGGACAGTCCACTGAAAAAACAGAATACACCCGTCCGGAAGATGCCGCTTTTTTTGCAAAAGAAACCGGTGTTAATGCACTTGCCGTAGCTATCGGTACGGCACATGGATTTTATAAAGAAACACCAAAATTGGATTTTAAAAGATTAGAAGCCATTGCCAAAGCTACAGATGTCCCATTGGTTTTACATGGCGGTTCCGGAGTTCCTGGCGATGCCCTTAAAACGGCAGTTTTATTGGGTATTTGCAAAGTTAATGTGGCTACTGAAATAAAAAACATGTTTATGCAGATGCTGAAAGAGCTTCTCGTTAATAACAGTGAAATAGACTTGCGAAAAGTATTTCCGCCAGCCATCGATGCTGTTACCCAATTGATTGAAGGTAAATTAAAATTAATCCAATAAAATTATCAAATTAAAATCAAAAGCTCATGAAAAAGATCCTACTTATTATGATTGGTGTTTTTCTTTTCTCCACAGGTTTTGCACAAATTACCGGCAAAATTTTTGATGAGAACGGAGGACCTATTCCTGGCGCTACAGTTATGGTCAAAGGAACAACCAATGGAACAACAACCAACTCGGATGGGAAATACTCCATCGATGCTAAAACAGGAGATATTCTCGTTTTTTCTTATCTTGGTTATCAAAAACAGGAAATTACTGTTAAGACAAATAAGGTTATTAACGTTTACCTAACACCAAAAATCATTAATATGAAAGAAGTAGTTGTGTTAGGATATAGCAACAAAACCAAAACAGAAATCTCCAGTGCAGTATCCGTAGTAAAGTCAGCTGATTTAAAAACTGTTACAACCAATGATATTGGAAAAATGATTGAGGGGAAAGTTGCCGGTGTTCAGGTAGTAACCAGTAGTGGAGAACCCGGTTCGGAAGCACAAATAAGGATTAGAGGTGTGTCCACTATAAAGCCGGGAAACCAAGGGCCTCTTTATGTCGTTGATGGGGTTATTGGCGGTAACTATGATCCTAATGATATTGCTTCAGTTACAATTCTGAAAGGTGCAGGCGCAACAGGCCTATATGGTGCCCGTGCTAATAAGGGAGTTGTAATTATTACTACTAAAACAGCCCAACAAAGCAAACCGTCTTTTGAGTTTAAAACCAGCATTGGAGTGAGAATTGCCGATCAGGG
>CAZZML010000192.1:0-2365 GCA_964654735.1 uncultured Roseivirgaceae bacterium
GGGTTAAGGAAAACTGTTATTGCCGAGTTTAGAAATTAGTTCCTCACCATTTAAGAGAGATGATTCAAAAAGCACTCTTACACTATCAATTTTCATAAATTGGTTTTCAAAATAAACCAACGTGATTGAATCTTCTTCATCTTGAAAAGCAACATCAAAGTTATGCATCCAGTCCCACATGTCCTTATCAGCATTTCTTAGCTTAACTATAGCCAAATCGTATGGTTCCTTTGATTGCTGATCAAGACCAGAGTCAAGAGTTGCGGTCTCCAACAACTTTAGCAAGTTAGAAACATCTTTCATCTCAAGCATTAAAGTGTCATGCAAGTTCAACACTTTCATCTTCTCAATTTCAATTTCCTCACCCCAGTTATCTTGCTCAGTATTAGGAGTACAAGAAAACGTTATGGACAATACCGTACTTATTAAAATCAATCTCATTTCAAAATTTGCCACTAAACTATAAAGGTATTGATACATTTTTTGCAATTTTTAGTCATTTAATGTACTATATAATTATTATATAGCACTAATCCGATTTTCAGTTTGCAATTTTTTAAGTTAATTATTATTTTTCCAACATAATAAAGTCATTAAATTTGCTATTAAAATAAATAGCAAAACAATTTAAACCAAAATCTATCTATGGCTCCATCATATTTAATGATTTCTTATGTGGTAAAACTACACACATCGAACTTTAGAAAGTTAAATATAATGGACTCATTCAACATTAAAATCATCACCTTATGAAAAAGTGGATTCTATTAGTCGCTTTAATTATTAATGCTGCATCGTTCACCCCAAGTTACGCACAGTCAAGTGATATTAAAACCTTAGAAAAAGGAATTTATCTGGTAGTCGGTTCGTTTCAAAATAAAATTAACGCCTTAAAATTTAGAAATAAACTAATTAATGAAAGTAAAAAAGCCAAAATTTCATTTTCTGAAAAGACCTCCTTCTACTATGTCCACATAAAAACATTTGTTTCAGTGGATGAGGCCATCCTTATGGTTAAGCCTACAAGAGAAAATACACCTTTTAATGATGCCTGGGTATTAGCCTATTCACCAAATTCGGGGATGACTGCAATAAGCACCATTCCTGAAAATGAGATTGTAAAGAATGACGAACCTGCTGATGGCACTGAAGTAGAAAATAAAGATCCTGCAATTGTAAGCCCTGCTATTTTATCATCAGATATACCTAAACCCGACATTAAACCTAAAGAGGTTGGAATTACTAAGTACACGCCAGAATTATTTATAACAGATAAAAAACAATATAAAGTCATTTTTAACACCTTCAATTTCGTTACTCTTTCGAAGGTTACAGGCTCTGTAAATATAATTGATCCTGATAGGCTTAAGTTAATAAGGTCTGTAAGAGCACATGAAGTTACTTATATTAACGACCCTCATAACCAATCAAATTCGCTAGAGTTTATAGCAGAAATATTTGGCTATAAAAAGGCGCAACACGGCTTAAAACTTGGAGAAGAAATGAGTGAAGACACCAAAGCTTTTTTAGAAATTAAAAGTGATACACTTGTGATAGATTTTCCCCTAAAAAGGTATGAAAAAGGAGATGTTGCCATTATGTATAATGTGTTTTTTTATAAAGATGCAGCCATTATGAAACCTGAGTCTCAGTTTGAACTAAATAGTTTGCTCGAGCTTTTACAAGAAAGATCAAGCTATAATATCAGAATTTCAGGGCACACCAACGGTAATGCTGGAGGTAAAATAATTGAAATTGACAGTGAAGTACCTGAATATTTTTCATTAAGCCAAGCAACCAAGGAAAAAAATGGTTCCGCAAAAAAATTATCTCTAAAAAGAGCTGAAATCATTCGAAAATATCTTTTAAATAACGGTATAGCTGCAGCCAGAATGGAAGTAAAAGGCTTTGGAGGTAAAACGCCAATTTATGACAAGTTCGATCGCTTAGCTGCTAGAAATGTTAGGGTGGAAATCGAAATACTTCAGTAGAATACCTTAATATTTTTGGGGGTTACAAATATTACTTTTGTGGCATCTATCAAAAATTAGTGGCTAAACTTATATGAAACCATCTACCTTACTACTCATCCTGCTTTTCGCAGGAGTGTCCCCTATTTTTGCACAGCCAATAAATAATAACTTTTCAAATGCAACTTCCTTAATTCATTCTGCTAATAACTGCTCTACCGATGCGGCTTATTCCACCATTAACGCAACAGCAGATTTGAACGCAGGCAGTTGCTGGGAAAACGGGCCTAATTATAACGTTTGGTTTACGTTTGTAGCAACATCTAATGAAGTTACTTTAGACCTAAAAGTAGGCGGAGCAGAAGGCTCTATGCGACACCCCAATATGGCACTGT
>CAZZML010000192.1:2465-6219 GCA_964654735.1 uncultured Roseivirgaceae bacterium
GACCTAAAAGTAGGCGGAGCAGAAGGCTCTATGCGACACCCCAATATGGCACTGTGGCAAGCAGACGGGACTACTCAGGTTGCTTGCGTACGTAGGATTAATGGCACTACCGATGTGCAAATTTCTTCCTCCACGCTAACCAATGGCAACACCTATTATGTCTCCGTTGATAACTTTGTGGGACTAGGATATCGAGGAACTTTTACATTATGTATTGATAATACCGTTACGTACGATGATTATAATGGAGCAATCACCATCGTTCATTCTGCCAATAATTGCTCTGTAGATGCTGCGTACTCCACCATTAATGCTACTGCCGATTTAAACGCAGGAAGTTGTTGGGAAAATGGACCCAATTATAACCGATGGTTCACCTTTGTGGCTACCGGAACCAATGTAACACTCGACCTAAAAGTAGGCGGAGCAGAAGGCTCTATGCGACACCCCAACATGGCACTTTGGGAAGCGGACGGAACAACTCAGGTAGCCTGTGTTCGAAGAATAAATGCAACCACTGATGTACAAATCTCTTCTTCCTCGCTAACCAATGGCAATACCTATTATGTTTCCGTTGATAATTTTGTGGGTTTAGGCTATCGGGGAACTTTTACATTATGTATTGACAATACCGTTACGTACGATGATTATAATGGAGCAATCACCATCGTTCATTCTGCCAATAATTGCTCTGTAGATGCTGCGTACTCCACCATTAATGCTACTGCCGATTTAAACGCAGGAAGTTGTTGGGAAAATGGACCCAATTATAACCGATGGTTCACCTTTGTGGCTACCGGAACCAATGTAACACTCGACCTAAAAGTAGGCGGAGCAGAAGGCTCTATGCGACACCCCAATATGGCACTGTGGCAAGCAGACGGGACTACTCAGGTTGCTTGCGTACGTAGGATTAACGCAACAACCGATGTGCAAATATCTACCCCTAATTTAACTATTGGAAACACTTATTATATTTCTGTTGACAATTTTGTGGGATTAGGATATCGAGGCACATTTTCATTATGTGCGGATTCAAACCCCTCTTACGACTATTATGAAGGAGCCATAGAATTAACTGATTTAAATAACTGGTGTTCAATTAACGCTGAGTTCACAACCATTAATGCTACTTCTGATTTAAATACAGGTAGTTGCTGGGAGAATGGAGCAAATTATAACCGTTGGTTTAGATTTACTGCTATCTCTCCAAATGTTACTATTCAAATGAATGTGGCTGGTGCAGAAGGCTCACTTCGACACCCTAACATGGCTTTATGGGCTAATGATGGCACTACAGAACTTGCTTGCGTTAGAAGAGTTAATGCAACAACCGATATTAGCTTGTCTTATGGCTCATTGGTAGTAGGCCAAACCTATTATATTTCTGCAGATAATTTTGTAGGTCTCGGTTACCGAGGTAGTTTCACCCTTTGTGTAAACAATATTGACGGCACTTATTATTCAAGAGCCGATGGTAATTGGACTAATCCAAATACTTGGTCAACGATAGGATTTGGAGGTGCAGCAGCTGCAGATTACCCTCAAGTTGGGGATGTGGCTAATATTGAAGATAATACTGTGTTTATTACATCTAACGAAGTTGCTGCTGAAGTTAATGTGGCAGTAAATGCTAATAGCGCAGGGCTTTCATTGTCAAATGGATCGCTTTTAGTGGCCGGACAATTTAATACGACAAATCCAGGTAGTAATGTAACCATAACTTACTCCATTACGAATAGTACACTTACCGTAAACGATGATTTTACAGTTAATAGAAATGGAGGAATATCAATTATTTCATTGAATTCAACTAGTTCAACGTTTAATTTTAATAAAAATTTTACAATTAACTCAACTGCCGGAACAGGTGATAACATATCTACGTTTGAAACACTTTCTACTGTTAATATTGGCAACGACCTTATTTTAAATAATACAGGAGGGCCTAAAACATTCTTCTCTCTTGACAACTCTAGCGCAACCATTGCTAATAACCTTGTTTTTAATGCGAACGCAGATAATTTGGTTGAAGTTAATATAGCAAGTGGAACAACTCTTAGTTTAGAAAATAATATTACCCAAGGTAGTCCTGCCTATGGTATTCTATCCAGTACTGGCAACTCAACTGTACTTTATAATAGCACCACGAATTTGCAAACAATTGCTTCAACTGCCGGTAGTGGCACTGGCGATGTTATTAATTATGAAAATCTTACCATTAATAACAATAGAATTACAACACCCCAAATATCATTAGGCGGAACTGTAACAGTTACCGGGGTGCTTGCTTTAATCGATGGAGAAGTCTTATCAACTTCAGCCAACCTTTTAACACTTGCCGCTGGCGCATCTATTTCTGGTGGTTCAATCAACAGTTTTGTAGATGGTCCTTTAAGAAAAATCGGAAATACTGATTTTGAATTCCCAGTAGGAGATAATAACTTTTGGCAGCCTATTAACATTGCTAACTTAACAGGCGATGCAGCTACCGAATTTACAGCAGAATATTTAGAGCAAACTCCTCCTGACAATTTAAACCTCTTGACTCCAGACCCAAATGGAGATATGAATAATATCAGTGGACTAGAGTATTGGGATTTGGCCAACACAGGAACTGCATCTAATGCCGATGTAACTTTGTTTTGGAAAGATCAGGCACGTAGCGATATCGACAATGCTGCAGACTTACAAATGGCACACTATACAGGTACTGAATGGGAAAATTTGGGTCAGTCATCAATCAATTTCGCAGATCCAGGCTCAATAACTGTTACTGGAATCTCTAGTTTTAGTCCTTTTTCATTCGGATCGTTGCTCAATACTGTAAATGCGCTCCCAGTAGAACTATTAAGCTTTAAAGCCAAAGAACTAGATTTTAGAATAGAACTTGCGTGGGAAACAGCCTCCGAAATTAATAATGACCTCTTCGAAATTCAAAAATCTATTGATGGCGAGAAATTTGAAAAAATAGGTCAAGTAGCAGGTAATGGAAATTCAACACTTGAACAGACATATACATTTTCAGATTTATCACCTGTAAAAGGCATACAATATTACAGGCTAAAGCAGGTCGATTATAACGGTGACTATGAATTGTCAAACACCATTATGCTTAAATATTCGTTAGGAATCGCAAATCAGTTGCCAATAGTTTTTCCAAACCCAACAACTGGTGACAATATAAACCTCATAATACCTCCTGATGAAGAAGTAATTGATATTATAATCTATGATGAAAAAGGAGTACGAATAAAATCTCAATACTCAGCGGTTAAACCAAGCCAATACGTAGTTATGTTGAATGATGTACCAAAGGGCATGAATTTTCTACGAATTATAACCAGTAGAGCCACTTATAATAAGAAGTTTATCAATAATTAGTACCAAGGCTCCGCAATAAAGTTCAATTTAAACAAATTATAGTCTTATTTATAGTAGTCGTTTGGGGATATTTAGGTATATTTACCTGATACACATTTTGCAACCAGAACTATGAAACTTAACTTCCGCTTTGTTTACCTATTATTGCTGTCGGTATGCTCATATCCATCCGCAGTAAGGGCTCAACAAGATGCCATTATGAGCCAATATATGTTTAATCAATTGGCCTTTAACCCTTCGTATGCTGGCATTAATGATGTCACCAGCTTTTCAATAAACTCAAGGTTTCAATGGTCTAATTTCGAAGGAGCTCCTACCTCCAACTTTTTTAGTGGTTCTACATCTATTATCGATGGCAAGGTAGGCTTAG
>CAZZML010000193.1:0-6184 GCA_964654735.1 uncultured Roseivirgaceae bacterium
TTTTAAAAAAAATAAAAAAACGTGAGTAAAGAAATGAATTAATAGAGGTTCCCTAAAGCTTAACATAAACATGATAAAACAAATACGTTCTTACCCAATAACAGAAGTGTTGTTGAAACTAAGCATTGTGATGTTGCTTTTTACAATAACTCGGCTATTATTCTACCTATTTAATTTAGATAGTTTTCATACAACTACTCTTCAACAACTAAGCATTATTTTTTTAGGAGGGTTAAGATTCGATTCATCGGCTATATTATATATAAACTCCCTCTATGCAATCCTAATGTTAATTCCGATAAACGGGAAAAATCATCCAATCTATCGTACCCTAACAAACTATCTGTTTTACATTACAAATGCAGTAGCTCTCGCTCTTAACTGCATAGATTTTGCCTATTTCAAGTTTACATCAAAACGTACAACCATAACCGTGTTCGAAGAATTTGCCAATGAAGAAAACTATTTTCAATTGGTATATAATATGGTGATGGACTACTTTTTAGTTGTGTTTGTTTGGCTGCTACTTATAGCTTTACTTTTAATAGTAAGTAAGAAACTGGTTAAACCACTACAAAAGATTGTATCAATTAAAACCTTTCTTTTCCAAACCTTGGCTCTTATCGTCTATATAGGTCTTTCTATTCTTGGTATGCGGAGCGGGTTGCCTCCCAAACAAGATTTTCCATTGGCACCATCAGATGCCGGACAATATGTTGAAAACCCCGGAGATATTGTATTGGTGCAAAACACACCATTTACTATGATGATGTCGTTGGACAAACCGGTTTTTTTAAAACAATCATATTTTGATAGTACTACATTAGAGCTTAATTACCCTCTAATTAAAACCCCAACAGACACAGCTAAATTTAAAGCACTAAATGTTGTTTTAATAATAGTAGAAAGCCTGGGGCGAGAAACAGTTGGTGCCTTTAATCGTAACTTAAATGGGGGCATTTATAAAGGCTATACGCCATTTTTAGATTCGTTGATTAACCACAGTTATATTTTTGTTAATTCCTACGCCAATAGTAGAATTTCAATTGAAGGGAGCCCTGCCGTTTTAGCAAGTATTCCTTCACTTCAAGAATCTTTTACCGTTTCAAATTATTCAGGCAATAAAATTAATTCATTGGCAACTGCGTTAACTAAAAAAGGATATCATACATCCTTTTTTCATGGAGCCCCTAATGGTTCTTTGGGCTTAAACTCATTTGTTGTTCAAGCAGGAGTTGAGCATTATTTTGGTTTAGATGAGTATGGTAATGAGGATGATTATGATGGGGTTTGGGGAATTTGGGATCACCTATTTTTACCCTATGCTATTAACACCATCGATATGTTTGAAGAGCCTTTTTTAAGTACCATCTTCTCCGTTTCATCGCATCATCCTCACAAAATCCCTGCATCTCTTGCAGCAAATATTCCAGAAGGGGAAATTAAAATGCACAAGAGTATTGGCTATGCAGATTATGCTCTTGGCAAGTTATTTGCCACTGCAAAAACCAAGGAATGGTATCAAAACACCCTTTTTGTAATTACGGGCGACCACACCTGCACACCCTATTACCCCGAATATCAAACATCTGTTGGGGCTTATACCGTTCCTATTATTTTATTTCAACCTGGCAGTAATCTGGTGGGGGTTGATAGTACAGTGGCTCAACAAATAGATATTATGCCAACTGTGCTTACGTACTTAAATTATGATAAGCCTTATTTTGCTTTTGGAGAAGATATGCTTCACCCTAAAGAAGATAAGTTTGCAATTAGCTATTATGGCAATGCCTTTCAACTAATAATGGATAATTGGGTAATTCAATATGACCTAAAAAAAGTTGTTGGCTTATATAATTTAAATACAGATGCGCGTATGAAGAAAAATTTAGCAAACAAAAACCTTGAAATTCAAGTACGAATGGAAACAAAAATCAAGGCGGTTATCCAACAATATAACAACCGAATGGTTGATAATAAATTAACAGTAGAAACGTATTAAAAGACAAAAGACTATCTAATTGTCTTTTGTCTAGTGTCTCTTTTCCTCTAAAACTTAGCGGTGAGGCCTATACCCAAAGCTTGTCTAAATTGCACTCGAGGGCCAACACTTTCCTTTATTCCATCACCTGTATTATCTACAGGAATGGCTATGTCTTGATCGTAGATTAAATTAGTTGTTAAATTAGCTTCCAAAAAGCTGTTGATTTTAAAATCAAGAATCAAATCCCAGTTTACATCCCATACAGCTAAATTTTCGTAATTGCCAAACATGGTGTAAAGTGTTGTAAACGTTACATTCTTTACAATTTCTTTTTTATAAAACAACGACAGGAATGCACCAAACTCGGCTCTTATATTAGCAGCAGAGTCTACCCCATAAGCCCCTTGAGCAGAAAGAAGGTCGTCCATTACAAATGTTGTTTTACTTGAAACAGGGCTAATTGAAAATACAAAATCATCATTTGGTTTATACTCAACGCCTAAACCGGCAACCAAATACCCGGGAGCCATAAAGGTAGAAATTACCGTAGAATCGTTTGGCAAATCGTACCCATTAACAAATTGTGTTCTAAAATTTGCACTTAATGTTGCATACCAGGGTCCTTTTAGCTCGTAGCCTATATTTGTGTTTAATAAAATCTGATCATCCGTTTTGTTTAATGGGTCATCTCCTTGCTTAGATATGCCGTAACCTAAATGTACTAGATTGTCCCATTTCCACTTATCTTTAGAATAATTGGCGGTAAAATCAAATGTGGTATTCCAAGCCAAGGAATTTTGCCCCCCTGCCACCCAGTTGGTAAGCGCTACTTGATTAAATTTAAACCCAAAAGCTCCTGATGTCCTCCAAACAGTGTCTTTAGGTGCAGTAGTGTTGTCTTGAGCCATAGCTTGTTCTATTGTTGCAAAACTTATTATAAGTGCTACAACAACTAATTTCAGTTGTTTAATCATGGTATTGGTTATTTAATATTATTTACATGAACATCCATTTGCGGGTATGGGATGCTGATGCCTTTTTGCTCAAATGTAGTATAGATTTTCTCGTTCATATCAAAAAACACATCCCAGTAATCAGCTGCATTTGCCCAAACCCTTACAGTAAAGTTTACTGAACTATCGGCCAATTCACCCACCTTTACAAACGGTGCTGGATCTTTAAAAATACGTTGGTCGGCAGCAATCAACCCATCAATAACCCCTCTTACTTCTTCAATATTCTCGCCATAGGCAACCCCAACTACCCAATCAACCCTGCGATTGGCCTGCGTACTGTAGTTAATCATAGAGCCATTAGAAAGTCCTCCATTGGGTATAATAATGGTTTTGTTATCCGGTGTAGTTAAAATAGTAACAAAAATTTGAATTTCTTTTACTGCCCCTGTGTAACCTTGCGCTTCAATTACATCGCCTACCTTAAAAGGTTTAAAAATTAGAATCATAACTCCACCTGCAAAGTTTTGTAAGGTACCCGAAAGTGCCATGCCAACAGCCAAGCCTACCGCACCCAATATGGCAATAAAGGAGGTCATCTCAATGCCTAGCATACCCATAATGCTAATTACCAGCATAACTTTTAGCAGAGACCCAAACAGGCTTTTCATAAAGGGTCTAAGTGAGTCATCCACACTCGATTTAACCATCAATCGGTCAATAGCTTTAGTTATGGCTTTAACAATCCAAAGGCCAATAATTAATACTATAATTGCCCCAATAAGCTTAGGACCATAATCCATTATAAAATCGAAGGCATAACCCTTGTATTTAAGAGCATCTGCTGAAAGTTCTTTTGTATCCATAGTAGTATTGATTTTGCACAAAACTATGGCATAATATTTAGAAAAAAAATTGTTGCAACTTTGGTATCCTCAAACATTGCCTGCTAAATTTTTTTTCTAAAGCTGACAGCATCCCTTAGGTCAACTCAGGTTAACAGTTTTTTCACTTCAAGGCACGAGAAATCTTCTACGCTTAGCAAGTCCTTATCTCCAGGCAGCATACTGTGATTTACTGGTAAATATTTTATAAAAAAATAAGACACTTGTTGTTTTTGCTAACCTCAACCTCTTAAAATTTAATTTGAATATATCTTTATCAAGCATATTTGACTTTGTTGAAAATGGAGAAGAATAAGGTAAAAATAATTTACCCATACCCCATGAAGATTGTTATTCAACCTAAGCTTCCAGTTAAGAATTTTTCTCCTTGGAGAGAAATTCTAATAATCACGTATTCAACCTTATGCCATATTGGCACTTCACCTTCTTTGGCAAACAAATTGTATTCAAAGGCAAACGGTATTTTTGTGCTTAATTCAATCTAATTATGCTTGAATTACCTAAAATTGAAAGTAATTAACCGATGACAAAAAAGAAAAAAGAAAATAAATCAACCATCGCTGACAAAAAATCAGGGGAGCAAGTTGCAGAGCAAGAAGAGGCAAAAATTGCCAACGAGAGTGCAGAGAAGGAAAACGAAGAAGTTGAGGTTGACGAAGTTGAAAAACTAACAGCAGAACTGACTGAAGCAAAAGATAAGTATTTAAGATTATATTCTGAGTTTGATAATTACAGAAGGAGAACGGCTAAGGAACGGTTGGATTTAATGCAAACAGCTGGTGAAGGAATTATTTCTGAGCTAATTCCTGTACTCGATGATTTTGAAAGAGCGGTAAAATCTGCCGATTCTAAAGATGAAAAATCTGTGTTAGAAGGGCTTACGCTCATCTCTCAAAAATTTGAAAAAACCTTACAAAATCAAGGACTAAAAGCTATGGAAACTCCTGAAGGGACTGCATTTGATTCAGATATTCACGAAGCTATCACACAAATTCCAGCTCCAAAGAAAAAGTTGCAAGGAAAAATTGTTGATACAATTGAGAAAGGATATTATTTGGGAGAAAAGGTAATTCGGTTTGCCAAAGTTGTAACAGGTAGTTAAATAAGATGGCAAAAAGAGATTATTACGAAGTACTAGGAGTTTCAAAATCAGCCACAGGGCCAGAGCTTAAAAAAGCATACCGAAAGATTGCTCTAAAATATCACCCTGATAAAAATCCTGATAATAAAGAAGCCGAGGAAAAATTTAAAGAGGCAGCTGAGGCTTATGAAGTACTCAACAACCCTGAGAAGAAGCAACGCTACGATCAGTTCGGCCACCAAGGAGTTGGAGGTGCCGGGTTTGGAGGTGGACAGCACATGAATATGGAAGATATCTTCTCGAATTTTGGAGATATTTTTGGTGGGCACAATCCATTCGATAGCTTTTTCGGAGGTGGTGGCGGAGGCGGATCTAGAGGCAGAAAAGGGTCTAACCTTCGTATTAAAATAAAGCTATCGTTAGAGGAAATTGCCAACGGAGCAGAGAAAAAAATTAAGGTTAAACGCTTAATGTCAGCCGATGGTGTTACGTTTAAAACTTGTCATCAATGCCAAGGCCAAGGCCAAGTTAAGAAGGTAATGAACACTATGCTGGGCCAAATGGTTTCGGCAAGTACCTGCCCTACATGTTCTGGTTCAGGCCAGGTTATTGACCAACGCCCTTCTGGTGTAGATAGTTCTGGGTTACAATCCAAAGAAGAAGTAATTACGCTAAATATTCCTGCCGGAGTGAGCGATGGCATGCAGTTATCTATGGGTGGCAAAGGAAACGAAGCCCCTGGTGGAGGAATGGCTGGTGACCTCTTAATTTTAGTTGAAGAAAAGGAACACGAATTTCTTAAGCGAGATGGGTATAATGTAGTGTATGACCTCTATATCAACTTTATTGATGCCGCTTTAGGCACATCTGTAGAAGTGCCTACCATTGATGGCAAAGTAAAGATAAAAATAGATGCAGGTACGCAAGGAGGCAAAATTCTACGATTAAGAAATAAAGGAATCAAAGATATTAATGGCTATGGTCGTGGAGATGAACTTATACATGTTAATATTTGGACTCCAAAGAGCCTGACAAATGCCGAAAAGCAAACCTTAGAATCGCTTCGAAACTCAGAAAATTTTATTCCGAGACCCGGAAAACACGACAAGGGCTTTTTCGATCGAATGAAAGAATTTTTTAACCAATAGATAGGGGGTTAGCTCGATAAAAGCAGCAAATATTTGCTGCTTTTATTTTTTATTTGACATTATTGAAACCCTATGAAAAATTGCACGTATCTAAGAAGCATGTGGCGATACTA
>CAZZML010000194.1:0-6156 GCA_964654735.1 uncultured Roseivirgaceae bacterium
AAAATTTCTCCAAAAAAAAGTTGTTTATGGATGGAAATAGCCAAGTTGGGTTAAGGGCAACCCTTGCTCAGAGTCACCTGTAAGGGACTCTGTAGCTTTTTGACTTTTTTTATAGCTTTTAGCATATTTTTTTAGTTATCTCAGAGTCCTCTGTGAGTGACTCTGAGGAGGTGTAAAAGAGGTTTGAGTATGCACCGCTAGTAACAACGAAATGGTTTACAATATTTTTTTGACCAAGAAACACAAATAAAAAGGGCAATAGATAAAATCTACCACCCTTTTAACCAAGTAAAAGTCAAATTAATCTTATGGGTTTTCGCTTTCAAAAATAGTGGCTATTTGTGCAGGAGAAAGTACAGCTTTATATATTCTCAATTCATCCAATGAACCATTATAAATACTTGCCCAAACAGCAGGAATTATATGATAATCTTCATGTAATTTGTCACCATAATTGACATCTGTATCAGCAAATCGGCTTGTTTCTACACCAATAGCTAGGTTATGACCTGATACTGTAGCTATATCACCAGAAAGATCTGGTACTGTGCGTGCCATATCTCCATCAATGTAAAATACCATTTCGCCACCACCATACGTGACTGCAAGGTGAATCCATTCGCCAGCATTTATTGCCACAGCAGCATCTTCATTAATAATTACATCATTATCAGGGTCAGTAGCTACTGTAAAGAATGGTCTCCCATGATCAGGGATTTCAAATTTATATCCTATCCAGGATTGTAAACCCATAAAACGCCCCCCAAGAACGGTTGCATTTACCCATAATGAAACAGTGATTTCAGCAGGGTTAAGTGCAGCATTATAAGGAACTTCTACCCAAGCTCCTTTATCTACTACAAGAGCCTTGTTTGCATTGCCAAATCTATCTGTACCCCAAGAAGCAGAACCACCACCTAACTCAGAATGACCTGTTTGAAATGTTCCATTAAAGCCGTTACTTGAAGCATCAGCAGCTGTAGTGCCTGTGCCTTCATCAAACTTCCAATGGCCAACTAGTGAAGGCGTTGGATCAATGACTTCAATAATACTTGCAGAGTAAACATCCATTTTTTCTTGCAATGAAATAACAGTGTTATCAACTGCAGTTTGATCAGATGTATCATCTGCTGCTACCGCTTTAGCTCCATCAATTGCATCTTGTAATGTTTTTTGAGAACCTACTGGATATTGCCCATCAGCAATACCTTCCTCAGTCGATGAAATGAGCGTTTCAGCTTCCGTAATTTTAGCATTTAATGCCGTAAAATCCGTTGGTACTACCACCGGATCGTCTTTACAACCGCTGATTACAGCCATACTTGCTATGGCAACAAAAAGCAGTAATGAACCAACTTTTGTAAATTTTAACTTTTTCATAATTTTTATTATTTGATTGAACATGATTTATTAATTATTAATTGAATTATTCGTATCTACCTCACTTTGAGGGATTGGGAAATATCGATGTGTAGCATAATTAAAATTGGTATCTGATAATGCTGCTTCGGCAACAGAAGTTCCATACCTCATTAGGTCGTAAAATCGGTGAAACTCGAACCCCAGTTCTACTCTTCGCTCATGCCGTATTGCATCCCTTAAAGGGTTTTGAGAGGTTATAGTAACATCTGGCAGTAAATCTGTTGGAATAGCTCCAAATCCAGGTAGGTCATCATCAAACAGGTAGCTTTCACGCGCTCTTTTTCTTACTTCGTTTAACGGAATTAAAGCGTCTGCTCCCCTGCTAAGTTCATTAAGTGCTTCTGCTTTTATTAAAAGCACCTCTGCATAACGCATAAATGTGTAGTTTAAATCGCCATCTCCTTTGGTTCCTGTACCAATTTCAGATAATGGCTGCACATGTTTTCTTTGTAAATAACCTGTGGATGGTGACCATTCCGCCATAAAATCTTCGCCATTTACCCACTTTTTACCTTCCCTACCAACGGTATAGTCAAGTCTCGGGTCAACATCACCTGATAGGGTTGTCTCAAACTCATCAACAAAATCTTGCGTGGGTGCATTAAAAAAGTACCCATTTTCAACAATAGGAGAAAACCATTGGTTTAGGTTGCTACCTAAGAATGGTGCCTGACCCGTTAAATGTTGGATTTCAAATACAGATTCAACATTATTTTCACTGGTTACTTCAAAATTTTCTCTAAATATGGGCTCTAAAGAATACCCAAGTTGCTCAACTCCTGCAACGGCATCTAAGCTCTCTTGCCATTTTTCTTGAAACAACAGTGCTTTTGCATAAAGCCCTAATGCTGCACCTTTGGTAGCACGCCCGATTTCGCCACTATACGAATTTGGCAATACAGCAGAAGCCTCTGATAAGTCTTGCTCAATTTGAGCATATATATCTGACACAGAAGATACAGGTACATGCAAATCATCTGCAGTAAACGCTGGTAGAGTTTTAAGAGGCACTTTACCGAAAATATTTACAAGGTGAAAATAAAAATAGGCTCTTAAAAACTTTGCTTCACCAATAATGCGTTGCTTCAAAACATCGTCCATTTCAATATCGGGCACATAATAAATTACTTTATTTGCCCTTGTAATACCTTCATAATAATGTTTCCATATATTTTCAATAAATCCATTATCAGAAGCAATATTAAATTCATCAATAAACCCAATATCACTTTGGTCACCAGGATTTCCTCCTTTTAAGGCATCATCTGAAGCCACATCTCCAAATACCCATAAATTATTATTAATGGTTTTAAATGCTATAATTTCATAGGTAGCATTTATTGCAAAAACCGCATGATCTTCGGTTTGATAAAACGAAGTACTAGTATAAGTACCTTGTAATTCAGTATTCAAATAGTCATTACACCCTAGTAGAAATGTAAGTGTACAGATTGTTAAAATTTTAAATTTCATTGTTCTCATGGTTAAAAGGTTACTTGTAAACCTAAATTGTAAGAAACTGCTGATGGGAATGTTCCCCATTCAATATTGGCGGCTTTATCACCTTCTGAAGATGAATTATCACTGGTTGTCATTTCCGGATCAAGCCCAGGGTACTTGGTAAAAGTCAGCAGGTTATTAGCTAAGAAATAAACCCTAAAACTTTGTATAGAAAACTTTTGCAATAGGTTAGTTGGTAATTGATAACCTAGTTGTACCGTTTTAAGTCTTGTGTATGATCCATCTTCTAAAAACCGAGTTGAAGGTTTTGTGTTGTTTGCTTTGGCTTTCCAAGATGCTCTTGGTTGAGTATTGCTTGTACCTTCCCCTGTCCATCGTTCATCATAATATCTTGTTGTTAAGTTAAAAGGACGATAAAAACCCTCAATATCAGTGGCAACTTGGTAGTAAATATCCTGGCCGTATGCACCTTGTAAGAAAAATGTTAAATCAAATTTCTTATAATTCATACCAAGGTTTACACCAAGTACAAGGTTGGGTATTGGCTTACCCACATGTACTCTGTCATTTGCATCTATTCTACCATCATTATTTTGATCTTTATACTTAATATCACCCGGTTGAATATTATTTCCTTGAAATGCATGGGTTATGATGTCGGCTGAATTTTGGAAAATCCCTTCCATTTCGTAGAGGTAGAAAGAGCCAATAGGATGACCTTGTTCCGTTTTAGTAGCCCAAACTCCATTATCAATTCTTCCGTTTAAAAATGCTCCATCTAACTCCAAAACTTCGTTACGCATTATAGCAGCATTCGCACTAATCGAATAATTAAGATCCTCTGAAATATCTCCACCATGAGCAATTTCCAGCTCAACTCCTGTATTTAGTATTTTTCCTTTATTTATCCACGAAGGAGTAGCATAACCTGCTGATGATGGGTTCGTATTTGGAACTAGTTGGTCTCTGGTTACTTTACGGTAATAATCAACTGCAACAACTAACTTTCCGTTGTAAATACTAAAATCACTACCTATATCAAGTTGCGTACTTGTCTCCCAGGTTAGGTCAGCATTTCCTAATGTGGTAGTTGCATATCCACTTTGGGCAGTACTCCCAAAAGGGTATTCAAACCCAGGGTTAATTTTTTCTAAATAAGCAAAATTATCTATATTTTGATTTCCATTGGCTCCATAACCAACTCTCAATTTCCATTGGTCAATTACACTATTGGCTTGCAGAAAAGATTCTTTATCAATTCTCCATGCCGCTGATAAAGAGGAGAATGTTCCCCACCTATTTTCTTCAATGAATCTACTAGAAGCATCTCTTCTGATAATGCCTGTTACAAAATATTTTTCGTTAAAATTATAATTAACCCTGGCAAAATAAGAAAGCAGTTTATACTCCCTTATATTTTCTGATGCAGTAATTACTCCTTGCCCATTTCCAAGGTTTACCAATGTTAAATTTTGATCTGCAAAATCTCTTTCAGTTGTTTCTGAAAGACTATTATTTGCATCAATAGCTTCAGTTCCAAGCAATGAAGAAATTGTGTGATTACCAAACTCAACATCATAATTAATTAAGTTTGTCCAAGACCAATTAAATGTAGTTCCATTAAATACCGACAAAGAATTAGGGTTATTAATTCGACCATTAGTTCCCCATGTTTTATTAAAACGTCTTCTATTATTATTGTTATTGTCTATTCCAAATTTTGAGCTAAAATTCAGTTTTTCTGAAAATTTTATTTTGATATTAATATCTCCCAAAACCTGCATGTCTTTCTTTATATTATGCAAATTATTGGCTAAGCCCACTGGGTTATATCCATCGCCAAAAAATGCCGGATCTTCAGGCAAATCAACGAATTCGCCATTTTTATCATAAATGGGAATGGTTGGTGTCCTAAAAAAAGCATATCGAATAACACTACCACCATTACCTCCAAAGCCATCTCCAGAACTACCAATAATATTGGTTTTCGAATGTGCTACATTAAGGTTAATACCTACATTAAACCATTCGTTTGCTTGAGTGTTAACACTTACTTTTCCAGTAAACCGCTGATAATCACTACCAATTATTATACCTTCTTGGCCGAAATAACTTCCTGAGATATTAAATTGGGTTTTTTCATTTCCACCACTAATGCCTAAATAATAATTTTGGATGATAGCATCTCTAAAAATTGCTTCGAGCTGATTTATGTCTGGTAACGTATCTGCCATCGCTTCGGTAATTTTTTGCCGTTGTAATCTTGGGTTGGTTACACCTACATTATCGTTGTCAGCAGCTTCGTTATATATTTCAATGTATTGGTCTTTATTAGTCATTTCTGTTAAATGACCAACCTGTTGAACTCCTACACTTGAATTAAAAGTAATTTGAGTACCTTGTGCTCCAGAGCCTTTTTTAGTGGTAATTATCACAACCCCATTATTAGCTCTTGATCCGTAAATAGCTGCAGATGCAGCATCTTTTAATACACTAATTGATTCGATATCAGAAGTTGACAGATAGTTCATGGCATTTTCGGTAGGCACGCCATCAACAATATATAATGGGGAATTTCCACTACTTATTGAGCCAACACCTCTAATTCTTACAGCAACTCCTTCTCCTGGAGCTCCAGTGTTTTGTGTTACATTAACACCTGCTGCTAATCCTTGCATTGCTTGAGTTACTCCTGGTGAGGGAATACGAACGAGGTCATCCATGTTTACAGTAGCAACGGCACCAGAAACATCGGCTTTCTTCTGAATCCCATATCCTGTAATTACGATCTCCTCTAATGTTTCCACATCACCTTTCATAATAACATTAATACTTGTTTGTGATCCAACTAGTATTTCTTGTCTTACATATCCTACATAAGAAAATATTAATACATCAGTTGCAGTAACATTGCCTAAGGTGTAAGCACCATCCATATCTGTAACTGTTCCGTTTTGGGTTCCTTTAATTTGAATAGTAACCCCTGGCAATGTGGTGTCATCTTCCGAATCTGATACTGTGCCGGAAATGGTTGTACCTTGCCCATAAGTTTGAACTAAGCTACTTATAAGCAAACATGCGATGGAAATACACTGTAAAATTTTAGATTTCATCTGTTTATAATTTATTATTACCGGTCATATTTTTTACTAATACTTTTATAAATAAAAGGCTGTTTTTCCATTAATAACTGCCTTACCTTCCCGGTACTCTACAGTACTCCCCGAAGGAATTACTATAATAAGCCGGGCTTCATCACCTGAAATGGTGAAC
>CAZZML010000195.1:0-6143 GCA_964654735.1 uncultured Roseivirgaceae bacterium
ACCCTAAGTGGCAATACGCCAGGGGGTGGAGAAAATGGTACCTGGACTCTGATTAGTGGCTCTGGAGCCTTTACAAATTCAAATCAAAACACCTCGGTTACCGGGCTTTCAGAAGGTGCCAACACATTTAGGTGGACTATTCAGGATAATGGAGGATTCTGTTCCCAAACAGATAACGTTACCATTACTTACACCAATATTACCACTCCCCTTGCAGGCACAGACCAACAAGCTTGTCCGAATGATTTAATTACTTTAAATGCCAATAATGTAAAAACCGGTGAAACCGGTACATGGTCGGTTATAGCTGGTTCCGGTTCTTTTACCAATGCAAATAGCAATACTTCTCAGGTTTCTGGGCTTACCGTTGGAATTAATACATTGCGTTGGACAATTTCGGATAACGGTGGCAATTGCCCTTCAAAAACAAATGATGTAATTATCACAGTTAGCGACCTATCAGTAACTGAAGTTACTGCCCAACGGGCTAATCCTACTTGCTTTGGCAATTCAGATGGAAGTATCACCGTAATTGGTTCGGGAGGAACAGGGTTACCTTCGTTAGATTATGAGTTTACGCTCTCTAATGGAGATCAGGTCTTTGCCGATGCAGGTCAGCAAGTTATATTTAGTGGTTTGGTAGCGAGTGCTTACACCCTTACCATTCGTGATAACTCCTGCACCATTCCTTACAGTCAAACTATAATCTTAACCAACCCTGCCGCCATTATTGCCAACGAAACACTATCCAATTTTAATGGCAGCCAAATTAGCTGCAACGGAGCTTCTGATGGTTCCATTGCATTAAATGTAACAGGAGGTAGTGGGGGCTTTACCTATAGCTGGTCTTCAGGGCAAAACACAAAAGATATTTCTGGTCTTGCAGCCGGCAACTACACGGTTACCATAACCGATACCAATAGTTGCACCGAAGATATAACCTATAATTTAACTGAACCCTTTATACTTTCTGAAAGCATTATAACAAGTGATTATAATGGGGCAAACATAAGCTGTAACGGAGCTAGTGATGGTTCTATAGATTTAGATATTACAGGAGGAACAGCTCCCTATTCCTATAGCTGGTCAACAGGAGCCATTACCCAAGACCTTACCTCTTTGGAAGCAGGCTCCTTCTCAGTTACAGTTACCGATGTCAATAATTGCACTAAAACCATTAACAATATTATACTTAGCGAGCCGGATGTACTTTCACTTTCGGTTAACAACAGCATTAATATACAATGCAATGGAACTGCTACAGGAGAAGTAACTCTTTTAAGTTTGGGTGGTGGAAACGGAAAGCAGTATTCCCTTGATGGTGTTAATTATCAAACCGGCAATGTTTTCAGTAATCTGACAGCTAGTGCTTATGTGTTTGATGTGGTTGACGTTAACGGTTGCAGCAGCCAAACTAATCTTACCCTTACCGAACCAACCCTGTTAACCGCAACCATTGGTTCAGTGCAAAATACCACGTGTGGGGATTTGAATGGAACCGCTACTATAGAGGTTACGGGTGGGGTAACCGCCTATACCTATACCTGGCGAGATGCTGCAAATACTGTTGTGGGTAACACCTCAGTACTAAGTGGCGTGGGTGGTGGCATCTACGAAGTAACCGTAGTAGATGCTAATGGGTGCAGCAGTGTGCAATCCGCCAATATTAGCAGTACTGATGGTCCACAAACAGCTATTACCGGTATCCTATCAACCTCCTGCTTTAACAGCCTCGATGGAGCCGCTACTTTAAATATTACCGGCATTAGCCCATTTGATGTGGCCTGGACAAATGGCGAAACAGGGCTAACTGCAAACAGCCTACAAGCAGGAAATAATTTAGTAGTTATTACAGATGCCAATGGGTGTGTGGCTGTTGAGGTGGTAAGCGTTCCTTCCCCTAGTGCCATTGAATTTGGAAACGTTTCAATGAATACTCCTACCTGCTATGACAGTACAGATGGAACTATATTGATAGATGCCATTGGAGGTTCAGGAGGATATACCTATCAATGGTCTGACGGAACCGCAGGAAATCAATTAAGTGGAGTTGCTCAAGGAATTTACACCCTTACCATAACCGATTCAAATGGATGTCAGTTAGTTCAAGAAGTAGATTTGGTTGGAGTTCAACCTGTAACAACATCCGTTGTATCAGAAACCACTCCTACCTGCGAAGGCGATATGGATGGGAGGTTAGAGATACAAGCTTTAGGAGGCAATGGTAATTATACCTATCTATGGTCAAATGGGCAATCCGGGTCGGTACTTTCTTCAATAGGTGCTGGGGTATATGATGTCACTATAACCGATGTATTGGGATGTTCCCTGGTTCAAACCTTCGATCTCGCAGATGCCGAGCCTTTTGAGATTGACCCTTTTGATGATGTAATAGAAATTTGTACCGGTTCTTCCTATAATGCAAGCTACAGTTCAATCAATGCTTCATACAACTGGTCTTCCGGCAACGGGTTTGCCAGTACAAGTAATGAAGTTGTGCTTAGCCAGCCAGGTAATTATCAGCTAACTGTTACAGATCAAAATGGGTGTGTGGCACAGGATGGTTTTGATCTAATAGTATCCAATGACCTTCTAAATGCTGACTTCCTGCTTATAAGTGAAGCGTATGTTGGAGATACCGTATTTGTAATTGATATTAGCTGGCCTATCCCTGAAGCACTAATCTGGGGCTTTGGCGATAATGTAACTATTCTGGAACAAGGACAGGATTATGCTGCAGTTGTTTTTAACGAACCAGATATTTATGCAATAAACATGACGGTACAATTGGCCGATTGTAGTGATTTTTATATGCAATCCATCAATATTTTGGATCGTTCTGAAAAAGAGGATATAAATGGAAGAATAGGTGAAGGTCAGGAACTAATTACTCAATTTGATGTATATCCCAATCCTAATTATGGGGACTTTAGAATTAATATTGAGTTATCACAAATAACAGATGCTCAAGTGCAACTAATTGATTTACAGAGAAATAGAATAGTATTAGGCAATATTTATAAGGATGAGCTAATATATAGCATTGAAGTAAACAGAACTGATCTAAGTGCGGGTCTCTACTTAGTTACCCTAAAGGTTCAAGATGAGTTTAAAGCTCATAGAATTATGATTAGATAAATAAGTTACATCACCATCTCTGCCAACACCGCCACTCCAGCACCCAACAATAGCACCATTAGTTTATTTAATTTAATATGGTGGCCAGGTGTACTTTCAAACACAATAGTGGTGGATATATATAAGAAACTACCACTTACCAAGGCGAATAAAATATTAATGGTGTTCTGTGTAAACAATTGTGTTTCAATAGCGTGCTGGCTCAATAATAAGCCTATGGGTGAAGCCAAAGTAAACAGTACTAAAAACAAGATAGGCTTAGCTTTGGTTTTGTAATAACAGAGCAAAATTGTCATCATAGCGAAAGCCGCAGGTAATTTATGGAGCCCAATGCCCAATGCAACCGCTAAATTATGGGTGTGTGCAGGGTTGACTTCTGCTTGTGTTAACAAGGAGCCTTCGAGCAAGGCGTGCACCGAAAGCCCAATAAGCAAAGAAATTCCCAAACCTGCCTTATGGCTATGATGGTGATCGGTAGGGTGTACGTGCCCATGTTCTGCACCTGCTGTAAAATACTCTAAGATTTGCTGGAGAAAAAAACCTGATAGCACAAACAGCCCTGATAGTCCTGCATTTGGTGAGCTGCTAAACAGCTCTGGCAACAAGTGTATAATGGTAATGGAAAACAAGTAAGCCCCGGAAAAGGCTAATATAAGTGAATAGTTTATCTCCTTTTTATCGGAGTATTTTAGCGATAAAAGCCCTCCTAACAAGGCACTACCAATGAGGATAAATAAATTAATAATCATTTCGCTATTTGTTCATGAAGCATTTCTTTTAAACCCTCTGTTATATACGTTTCGGTGCTTCCATCCGGTAAACTGTACACAAAAAAAGCCTCTAACTCTGCGTTACGCTCTGTTATTTCTTTTGCCTTTTCTTGCCCCAATACCATAAAAGCCGTGGCGTAAGCATCGGCAGTCATACAGCTATTTGCAAAAACCGAAGCACTTAAAATAGTACTATGGGCGGGGTAGCCTGTTTTAGGGTTTAAGGTGTGTGTATAGCGCACTCCATCTATTATTACATAATTAAAATTATTGGCAGAAGTAGCCACGGCTCTATCTTGCAAATCAACCACCGCAATATACGATTGATTAATAGCATCTGAGACGGGGTCTAAGATAGCAATTCGCCAAGGTTTTCCTTTGGCATTGGTGCCTCTGGCATTTACTTCTCCTCCTATTTCAACAAAAATATCTTCTATCCCTTTCGATTGTAAAAACGCCAACACCACATCTACACCTTGCCCTTTGGCTACTGCACTAAAATCTAATTGAACTCTACTATCGAGCTTCCAAGCCTTAGCTGTATCAAATTCCACTAAATTAAAATTAGTGAATGAACGCAAAGAATCGATTAATAAACTATCTGGTTCTAAACTTTTAGCTGGCCCAAACCCCCACGCATTTACCAAAGGCATTACTGCAGGGTTAAATGCACCACCAGTTGCAGCATATACCTGCTTACTTGCTGCCAACACAGGGTACATAAAAGGCAACTTAAATATTACTGACGTGTTTTTATTAAACCTTGAAAGCTCAGAGTTTGGTCTGTAATGGCTTATGGCATCGTTAAACACATCGAGTAGGGAATCAATAGAGTTCTTAAAATCTCTTTGTTGCTTATCTTTATATTTAATGGTATAACTAATGGTGCCAAAAGTTTGCCCGTGCAGTTCCATCAGTTTAGTGGGTTTTCGCCAATAATAAACCACAACCATGGCTATAATTAGGAGCAATGGCAGTACCCTTTTACGTGAAAACATTTCTTTAACCACCGACATACTGCGAAATTAAAGGGATTCTATTGATAATGTACAGGTCGAGGATAATTATGTCTTTGTGTACCTTCTTTTTCTTCGTGCAACTCTGTGTAATAGCTATACCTCAAAGTCTCACAAACAGTTTTCATGTAGGATCACTAAGAAAATGTAACTGTATTGCTATTTTAGTAAAAATTCTGAAAGGTTTATGCGCGAAGATTATTTAAGTGGAGATGGTTCGGAGCTTTCTAATGAAGAGCAAGACATTGATAAGGCCTTAAGGCCTTTGTCGTTTGATGATTTTAGTGGGCAGGATAAGCTCGTTGATAACATCAGAATTTTTGTGCAAGCTGCCAAAAATAGAGGAGAGGCCTTAGATCACGTTTTATTACATGGCCCTCCGGGATTAGGAAAAACAACCCTCTCCTATATTATTGCTAATGAGTTAAATACAGGCATAAAAACAACTTCAGGACCGGTGCTTGATAAACCGGGTGATTTAGCCGGCTTACTCACTAATTTAGAAGAGCATGATGTTCTTTTTATTGATGAGATTCACAGGCTTAACCCCATTGTAGAAGAGTATTTATACTCGGCTATGGAAGATTTTAAGATAGATATTATGCTCGATTCAGGGCCAAGTGCCCGTTCGGTACAAATCTCCTTATCTCCTTTTACCTTAGTAGGAGCTACCACTCGTTCAGGGTTGCTAACTGCTCCACTACGGGCTCGCTTTGGTATCAACTCCCGTCTTGAGTTTTATGATTCTAAATTATTATCAAAAATCATTAAGCGGTCTGCTGCTATTTTAAACACGAAGATTGATGCGGATGCAGCCGTTGAAATAGCCAAAAGAAGCAGAGGTACCCCTCGTATTGCCAATAATCTACTCCGTAGAACCCGTGATTTTGCCGAAATAAAGGGGGATGGCATAATAACAAAACCCATTGCAGAACTTGCCCTCACTGCCTTAGACATTGACCAGTACGGGTTAGATGATATGGATATTCGTATCCTTTCCACCATTATTAATAAATTTAAAGGAGGACCTGTGGGCATTTCTACGATTGCTACCGCTTGTGGAGAAGAGGCCGAAACCATAGAAGAGGTATATGAGCCTTTTTTAATTATGGAAGGCTTTATTAAACGAACCTCACGAGGAAGAGAAGCTACCGAATTGGCCTATAAACATTTAAAAATTATTCCGCCTGGCAAGACGAGGGGCTTGTTTGATGGGTAG
>CAZZML010000196.1:0-6129 GCA_964654735.1 uncultured Roseivirgaceae bacterium
TACTAATAATCTTACCAACTTAGTTGATAAAATCATAGTCCATTGAAAACCTTACTCAGCTGAAATATCTAGCTTTTAAACCCCTTAAATTAACTCGTTAGCTTTTCGGTTATAAAAAACTAAACCTCATACTTTATTGAGGTTCGATGAAAATTAGGATTAATGGGTTTCAGGTTAATATATTTGTTATGTAAAATAAATTTTAACTCAATAGTTTAAATCTATTTTATAACTTTTGAAAGCTAGTAAGAACAAATGAAAATAATAATAGCAGGTGCAGGTGACGTTGGTTTTCACCTTGCTAAATTATTAGTACTAGAAAATCATGAGATCGTCATTGTTGATCTAAATGAATCAAAACTAGCTCAACTTGCAAAACAGTTAGATGTTGTTACTGTTAAGGGTAGTGCAACTTCATTTAGTGTACTCGAAGAAGCTAATGTCGCCAATTCTGACCTCTTTATTGCTGTTACCGAATCTGAAGAAGCCAATATCTCTACTTGTATTATTGCAAAACATTTAGGGGCAAAAAAGACTATTGCTCGTATCCAGAATATTGAATTCTTAGTACGAAAAGACAAGCTTGATTTGTATGATTTAGGTATTGATGAAATAATATCTCCAGAGTCCTTAGCTGGTCGGGAAATTAAACGATTGCTTCGCGAAATTGCCCTAACAGATTCCTTTGATTTTGATGGCGGAAAGCTTTCGCTAATTGGGCTACCCATAAATGCGAATAGCCCATTCTGTGGTAAAACACTACTTGAAGCCTCTAAACTTGACCCAACCAATAGTTTTATTACGGTAGCTCTACTCCGAAATAAAGAAACTATTATACCTCACGGAAACGACAGCTTTAAAGAAAACGACCACGCCTATTTTATAGCATTACCAAGTGCTATTGACAAAGTAATAATGCTTTCGACTAGAGAGAAAAAGCAAGGACTTAAGCGAGTAATGGTGCTGGGAGGAAGCAAAGTTGGAATTAATGCTTCTAAACAACTTAGTAAAAAATATAATGTTAAACTTATTGAAATAAATAAACAAAAATGTTTTGAACTTGCCGATATGCTCCCCAATGTAATGGTAATTAATGGAGATGCCAGAGACGTAGATTTGCTTCAAGAGGAAGGTATTGACGAAACTGATGCATTTATTGCGGTTACAGGTAATTCAGAGACCAATATTATATCTAGCTTGGTAGCCAAAGATCATAAAGTAAAAAAGACCATTGCTCTGGTTGAAAATGTTGATTACATCCACCTCTCTCAAAACATTGGGGTGGATACAATGATTAACAAAAAGCTTATTGCTGCAAATTTTATATTTAGATATATCCGTAAAGGAGATATCATCAACCTAACATCTATTCATGGGGTTGAAGCTGAAGTACTTGAGTTTGTGATTAAAGTAGAATCTAAAATTACCAGAGACACATTAAGGTCGCTCGATATACCTGATTCTGTAATTGTTGCAGGTGTTATTCGCAAAGGAGAAGCCATTATTCCTAAAGGAGATTTTCAATTTAGACCGAAAGACAGGGCAGTTGTTCTTTGCAAACCAGAGTCAATTCAGCAAGTAGAAGAATACTTCTCATGAGTCGGTTTAATATAAAACTTATTGCTTCAATTTTAGGCTTACTACTAGTTATTAGTGGCTTTGGCATGTTAATGTCACTGCCTTTTAGCTTTTATTATCGTGAAGACTGGTGGCCAATTGCTTCTTCGGCAACTATTACTATTTTTACTGGTCTTCCTATCTGGCTCTTATCAAAAAAATCTGCTTCGCGAGAGCTCAAAAAAAGAGATGGTTATTTGGTGGTTACACTAGGCTGGGTGGTTATGTCTTTGTTCGGCACCCTTCCGTATTTATTAAGTGGAAGTATTCCCAATTTTACCGATGCTTTTTTCGAAACTATGTCAGGTTTTACAACTACTGGAGCCTCCATACTAAATGATATAGAGTCTTTGCCGAAGGGAATTTTACTTTGGAGAAGTCTTACCCAATGGATTGGAGGAATGGGCATAATTGTATTGGCAGTGGCTATTTTACCGATCCTCGGCATTGGAGGCATGCAACTTTTTATTGCCGAATCGCCCGGTATATCTGCCGAAAAATTAAAACCTAGAATAAAAGACACAGCCAAAAGGTTATGGTTGATCTATGTAGGATTAACCTTTTTGGAAACTGCTCTTCTTATGTTTGGCGATATGCCATTTTTTGATGCCCTCAACCATAGTTTAACCACTATGGCCACCGGAGGGTTTTCAACAAAAAACAACAGTATTACTTTTTATGATTCTGCCTACATTCATTATGTAATCACGATTTTTATGTTTTTGGCAGGCACTAGTTTTACGCTAACCTATTTCATCCTAAAACGCAAATTTAAAAAAGTAATTGGCAACGAAGAGTTTATAGTTTATATGGTTTTTATAATTCTTGCTACATTAATGCTAACAGGTTTCGTCCACTCACTTACCGACTATTCCTTAGAAAAAAACTTTAGAGATACACTGTTCTCAGTAGTTTCAATTGTTACAACCACGGGTTTTGTTACCGAAGACTACACGGCTTGGTCGCCATTAATTACCATGGCCTTCTTTGCACTTCTTTTTATTGGTGGAATGGCAGGAAGCACTGCAGGAGGAATAAAGGTTGTAAGGCATATTGTACTATTTAAGAACAGTTTTTTAGAAATGAAACGCCAACTACATCCCAATGCTATAATTCCTGTAAGGCTTAATAGCAGAGCTATTCAAGGAGAGTTGACATACCATGTGCTGGCCTTTATGATGATTTATTTTTTGGTATTCTCATTAGGCAGTATCATTATGGCTTGGGTGGGATTGGATTTTACAACAGCTCTTAGTTCGGTGGCCACAAGTTTAGGTAATGTTGGCCCAGGTATTGGCAATGTAAGCCCTACACATAATTTTAGCACCATTCCTGATATTGGCAAATGGATTCTTTCTTTTTTAATGCTATTGGGTAGGCTTGAACTGTTTACTGTACTTATTCTATTTACTCCTTTCTTTTGGAAAAGGGAGTAAGTAAACCTATCAATTCAAAGTCTCCTCAAAATTTAGTAAAAGCAAAGGCTGGTACTTGCAAGTACCAGCCTTTGTTATTTTATAGCCAAACTCTCTTACTTCTTTTTATCCAAATCCAATACAATTGGAGAGGCTATAAAAATAGAAGAGTACGTACCCACAAGTACACCAATTACTAAGGCAAAGGAAAAGCCTCTTAGTACGGCTCCACCAAATATTAATAATACAAGTACAACCACCAAGGTAGTTAATGAAGTAATTACAGTACGGTTCATTGTACTATTAATTGCTGCATTAAAAATGTCTTCTCTATTAGAAGACGTATGTAGGTTTACGTTTTCTCTAATCCTATCAAAAACAATTACGGTATCGTTAATTGAATACCCAATAATGGTTAGAATTGCTGCAATAAAAACCTGATCTATTTCAAAACTAAACCCAAATAAGCCAGCAATTGCAAAAGCTGATAATACCAGTAACGTGTCGTGGAATAGGGCAACAATTGCACCTAAACCAAACTGCCATTTTCTAAAACGAACCACAATGTATAAGAAAATTACCACCAACGATAAGAGCATTGCTTTCATCGAATCCTTTTTAATGTCATCGGCAATGGTAGCTCCTACTTTTTCTGAACTCAAAATAGCAAAGTGTGTGTCATCTACCTTAGAACCATCTTTAATGTACATCTGTCCTGTTTTTTCTGCCAAACCGGCAACTAGTAGCGATTGTACTTTTTCATCCATTTCCGAAGATTCGTCCGAAACTTGATAACTAGTGGTAACTTTAATTACATTATTTGCTCCAAATGTTTTTACTTCGGTTCCTGCTCCCTCAAAAGTAGCCGTTAAGCTTGCTTTTATATCGGAGGCAGCAACAGGTTGGTTAAAGCTAACTACATACGAACGCCCCCCTTGAAAATCAACACCAAGGTTTAAGCCATTTACAAAAAGTAATACCATACCAATACTAATAATTACTCCAGAAGCAATGTAAGCTTTCACCCTTTTCGACATAAAATCTACGTTCATATTTGAAAGCAAACCTGCGGAGAACTTTGTTTTGAAATTAAGATTACTAGCATCTCCTTTTTTGCGTAACCATTGTTCAATTACAACTCTGGTAATAAATACAGCAGAAAAGAACGAACTACCAATACCAATCATAAGTGTAATTGCAAAACCTTTAACAGGGCCCTGACCTAATGAATAAAGAATAGCCGCTGTTAAAAACGTGGTTACGTTTGAATCTATAATAGAGCTAAACGCTTTATTATAACCAGAAGAAATCGCTTCTCGCAAAGCCACTCCATTTCTTAGCTCTTCTCTTATTCTTTCAAAAATAAGTACGTTGGCATCTATTGACATACCAATGGTAAGCACAATACCAGCAATGCCTGGTAGGGTAAGTGCCGCACTTAACTGTGCCAAAATACCCATAATAAAGAAGATATTAAATAGCAATGCAAAGTTGGCTACAAACCCACCTCGTGCATAATAAAACACCATAAATAATACTACTAAGGCTAAACCTGCTAATATAGATTTAACACCTTGCATTTGTGCTTCTGCACCCAATGTTGGCCCAATTATGGCTTCTTGTACAATTCGAGTTGGAGCCGGTAGTGTACCTGCTTTTAACACATTGGCCAAATCTTTGGCTTCTTCAATAGAAAAGTTTCCAGCTATTTCAGAATTCCCGTTAGGAATCTCACCGTTTACATTTGGAGCAGAGTACACATAACCATCTAACACAATAGCAATACGTTCGCCAATATTAGCCGCTGTAAGTTTTCTCCACTTTTTAGCTCCATTTGCATTCATTTGCATAGAAACAGAAGGTCGTGTAGCTTGGTCTAACGACTGACGAGCATCGGTAATTACATCTCCTTCTAATGGGGCTTTACCACCACGCCCAACTTTTAAAATATGAAGCTCTATATGTGGCTCTGCTGTTAAGTCATCGTGATCGTGTGCTTTTACATCCCACGCAAATTTAAATCCTCTCGGTATAAGTGTTTTAACATCTTCTCGTTTAAAAATACGATTGATTTTAAACGTGTCTTTTACATTATAAACCAACCCTTCTTGGCTTGTAATTAAGCTAAAAATTGGAGAAACTTGAGAGTTATAAAGAGAATCCAATTTGGTATCGGTGCTTGCACTATCAGCATCTGCAACAGAAGTCGTATCAACTCCATCGCCCAGTAACCCTTGTAAACTTTCTGTTTCTTCAACAGGAGCATCCACTTGTTCTAAATCTACCGATTGAGTTTTAGTTTTTTGCTCCGCAACTAAATAAGCATTTATGGCTTGTAAGAAATTGCCAGATTCCTGAGGAGTAGCTACCTCAAAAAATTCAAGTTTTGCGGCTCCTTGTAAAAGCTTACGAACTCTTGCAGGGTTATCTGCCCCTGGAATTTCTACTTGAATTCGACCTGTTCCCTGTAATCTTTGGATATTGGGTTGTGAAGTACCAAACCTGTCAATACGAGTTCTAAGAATATTAAATGAACGATCCATTGCATCTTCAATTTCTTCGTTGATAATCCTCATAATTTCTTGATCAGTGGTCTCAAACGAAATTTTACCACGGTTGGCAGCATTCGCAAAAATGGTGCTTAATTTACCATCAGGCTTAATTTCTTTAAACGACTCATAAAACAAATCACTATATGTTTCCTGACTTGTTTTTTGCTTTTCAGTAGCCATATCAATGGCTGCAATAAAATCAGGGTCTTCATTATTACCACTAAGTCCTTTTAAAAGTTCTACTGGTGAAACTTCTAACACAACGTGCATTCCTCCTTGTAAATCGAGGCCGAGATTAAGTTCTGTGTCCTTAATTTCTTTAAATGTATAATCCATACCAAATAAGCTATACACAGGCTCATTCCAGATAGAATCTAAATACACTTGTTTTTTAGCTAGGTCAACCACTCCAGCTTCATTCGTAGCGGCCACTACTGCTTCTTTCTGTATATTCCTCGACACAAACGTGAAGGATAAATAATACAGACATAATGCTGTAACAATTAATGTTAGTACAACTATTGCACCTTTATTTCTCATGATTT
>CAZZML010000197.1:0-6123 GCA_964654735.1 uncultured Roseivirgaceae bacterium
CCTAACTAACAACATCTTATGGCTTTCATCACAAAGTTCCTTGCGGATTTAAGGTTTTAGCTACTTTTGTCGAATGAAAGAACTGCACTTTCTTGGGGGCCGATTAATTCATAACGCAGCATAGATGCAAACAAAAGTAAGGTATGCGAAAGCAGTTTGACTCTAATTTTTTTGGGTCACAACTTCCTATTCAATGCGTTATTTCGTAGTGCAACGGAGAAATCTTTGCCACCTTGTTTTTAGGCATGGCTAAGATTCCTACGGAATGACTTGCTAATTGGATAAAATAAGTAAAATCACTCACCTGTTGGCTTAACCTGATAAATTCACATGAATTTTCCAAAAATCAAAAAAAGCCTTTGAAAAACCTTATGAGTGTTTTGATGACAAAACGAGAAAAATTATATCACCCAAATTTGGGCTATTCGATTTACCCCTATTTTTTTGCAAAATCTTTATTTTTGAACTAGAAAAGCCGTTTTTGTGCTTTGAACTCTTTGTCGTCATGAATAATGCGGGTTAACCTGATAAATTTACATGAATTTTCCGTCTATAGAGCCGACTAAACGTAACTATACACAAAAAAATAGCCACAAAGACAGAAAGGCAACAGAACCACAAAGTAGGAACTTAAAGCACATAAATTTTTGTGAAACTTGGAGGCTTCTTGCCTTAGTGGTTAAAAAGGGCACTATCTTTAAGTCTTAAAAATATGAATGTGTTCTTTCGTGCCATTTTCTTTATGCTAATGGGCATACCGCTATGCGGTTTTTCGCAACAATTTGCTAATGGCCAATGGAAAGGTGTTATACATTATAAAACCGTAGAAGTCCCTTTTAGTTTCAGCTTTAAAAATACATCAGATACGTCCGCTTTAGTAACCATTATAAATGCGAAAGAACAAATTATAATAGAAAATGCAGTAATTAAAAACGACAGTATTTTTATACCCATGTATGTGTTTGATGCCTATATAAAGGCAAAAATAGACAAAAATGCCATGGTGGGCGTTTGGCATAAAAATTATAAACCCAATGCAGACTCTAAGTTCACTGCTGTATATAATCAACCAAGGTTTTCGAAACCCTCCCCAAAAATCAACTTAATTAAGCCTAAATGGGACATCACTTTTAAACAACCTAACGGACAAACCTCCAAAGCAACGGGTTTATTTGCTCAACATGGCAACCGGATAACAGGTACAATTGCAACACAAGTGGGCGACTTTAGGTATTTTGAAGGCATTGTCTATGGCGACTCCCTCCGAATATCATCTTTTGATGGTGTGCATGCATTTTTGATGACAGGGGTTTTTAAAAATGGGAATTGGAGTGGCATTTTCTATTACGAAGATGGCTACTCGGAAAAATGGACTTCTGCTTATGATTCAGAAGCGGCACTTGCTAATCCGTTTAGTTTAATTACGGTTGAGCCTAAAACCCATAAACCCTATTACGATATTCTAACTGCGGGTGGTGAATACGATGCCATAGATACAGATGAACTTGATGGAAAGGTAGTCATCATTCAATTAATGGGCACTTGGTGCCCCAATAGTTTAGACCAAACCAATTATTTAACCAATTGGTATAAAAAGCAAGACAAAAACAAGTTGGCCTTAATAGCCGTAACATACGAGCCAGGCAATAAGGCGTACTCACAAAAGCGAATAGAATTATATGCTAAAACGCTAGGCATTCCTTACCCCATGTATATTGGCGGAAGAATGAATAAGGGGCAAGCGGCTTTAGCCTTTCCTAATATGGGTAAAATAAATGCCTTTCCTACCTTGGTTATTATTGATAAACAAGGGTATATCAGGTATATTAATAGTTATTTTAATGGCCCCGCTACGGGTGATTATTATTTACAGTTTGATACAGAATTTAATAATAGAATTAATGTATTGTTGGAGGAATAGGCTTACTATATTAGTATAATTTATTCTGTAGATTTCACAGATATTCGCAAATTCTTATTTTGTATGCGTTAACCTGTGAGATGAGTTAGCCCGCATTATTCATCAGAACTTCGCAATGAGGAGTTAAACGGCAATAAATCAGGGAATTAATTGGTTTCAGCACCCCGATAGCTATACGGGGTCGCTATGGTTAAAGCAATTAACTCAAGAGCGCAGCGAAGTTCCTGATTTGAAGCTGTTTAGCTACGGAATAGATTTTCTGGTGAATAATGCGGGTTAGGTCGGACGATAGTTAGACCAGATACATTGTTTTGGATACATGGGGAAGAGGGGAAATTCGAATGAGGGGGTGTTTTTAAAAACGCAGAAAATTTTTTTTAATTTAAACAGAAACGAGGTTTTTTGATAAATTCAAATTTAGTCGGACGACAGTGATTCTTTCTATTCAAAATAATCAAGATATTTATACCCTATCCATTAAAATGATATAGAAAGACCAAATTCGCTTTGAGTGCAGGCTTTTTCTTGCCTTTTACCTCTAGTTTTACGCCTAGCACGCATTTAGTAATACCACGTAAATCAGTAAGGGATTCTAGAGATGCGTGCAGTCGAACTTCATCATTTACCAATACAGGCTCCGCAAATTTGAGGCTTTCTATGCCATAATTCACCATCATTTTAATATTCCGAATTTCAGCAATCTGCTCCCATAAGTGCGGTAAAACAGAGAGTGTTAAATAACCGTGGGCAATGGTGCTGCCAAATGGGCTTTTAGCCGCTCTTTCAGGGTCGGTATGTATCCATTGATGATCTAAGGTGGCATCCGCAAATTTATTAATCCGATCTTGAGAAATGGGCAAATACTGGGAAGAACCAATATTTTGACCTAAATATTTATTAAACTCATCGAAACTATTAATTATAACTTTGCTCATACTAAAAAAAATTAATCTGCTAAATAAAGCTAAGTAATCATTAATTAAAACCTAAATGGTTGTTTTCTGTTAAGCCAACAATACAAATTCTCATTAGTTACATGCCAAGTACCTGCTTTAAACGGGTGTATCCCGAAGCACTTATACTAATGGAATTTCCATCTTTTAATTGGGCAATAAAGGATTCTTTGCCAAATTTATCGAGCTTTTTTATACAAGAAATATTTAATATATATTGCCGGTGCACCCGAACAAATAATTTATCATTAAGTGCTGATTCATAATATTTTAACCTTTGTTGCTTAAGGTATTTTTTACCATTAGCATGTATCTCTACATAGTCATCTTGCGATTGTAAATATTGAATTTCTGCTACAGGAATAATGTCGATTGACTTCGCATTTTTAACAACAATTCGCTCCAAAGGCTCTTGCCTTGCCACAGAAGCTGCTTCAACTACTTCTACCCTTTCTGGTTGTGTAGAAACTTTTGCGATAGCATCTAATAATCGCTGTTTCGAAAATGGTTTGAGCAAATAATCTATGGCATTTTGTTCAAATGCTTTTATGGCATATTCGTCATAGGCAGTGCAAAAAATAACAGGTGGAGGGTTATCAATCAATTCCAGCATTTCAAACCCACTGAGTTTTGGCATTTGAATATCTAATAAAACCACATCGTAGGTGGTTGAGTTAATTTGTTTTAGTCCCTCAAATCCATTACTGGCTTGCGTTACTTCTATATCCTCTATCTCTTCTACGTATTTGATTACCAAATCTCTGGCAGGTTGTTCATCATCTATAATAAGTACGTGCATAATTACCTAAGCATTTTGGGGGATAATAAGTTTAACACTAAAGCTATTATTTTCTTTCGTTACTTTCATTAAGTCCTTTGATCCATAAATTAAAGATAATCGATTAGCAACGTTTTTGAGCCCTATACCAGACTTACTACTTCGTGCGTTATCGGCATCAAAACTATTCTGCACCGTTACCTCGAGCATATCGTGTTGGCAATTACAAGTAATGTTAACGGAGGCTATGTCCAACGATTCGTGTACACCATACTTAATGGCATTTTCGATGAGAGGTTGAATAATTAAAGGTGGCACCAGTGCATGTTTGCAGCTTTCAGCATAATTAATACTAACTTTCAATCTATCTCCAAAACGCACTTTTTCAATGGAAATAAATTGATTTATGGCATCCAACTCCATTTTTAACGGAATCAGTTTATCCTCATTGGGTTTAATTGAATAGCGCAAAAACTCAGAAAGTGAAATAACCATTTCTTGCGCTTTTTCAGGGTTAGTGAGGGTAAGCGAGCTAATAGAATTAAGGCTATTAAATATAAAATGTGGGTTTAACTGCGATTTTAACATATCTAATTCAGCGGTTTTTAGCGATTGCTTTAGCTCCGATTCCTGAATTTTTCTAATTTTAAACTCTTCGTTATAAATAATTACATAATAATTAAGGGCGATTAGCATATACGTAGTGGTTGCCAATGCAGCACGCCAAAATAAGGATGATTGCAGGAAGCTTAGGTATGTTTCATTTTCATCAAAAAGCAACCCCATTACATTATAAAAAGTATAAATACATAAACCAATTAGTACGGCTGCTCCTGCAATATGCGTTATAAATGTGTTTAATAGTTGGCCACCTTCTAAGCTGGAAAAGCTTACCAATGGCCAAATAGCTAATCCTATAAAACTTAAAAATAGGTTAAATATGATTGAATCAATCAGGCTAACGGTAGGATCGATGCCTAATGCAAAATAAAAAACAGTCGTTTGAATAATAGCAAACAGTAGCCAGATG
Organism: uncultured Roseivirgaceae bacterium; assembly: GCA_964654735.1. GTDB lineage: Bacteria > Bacteroidota > Bacteroidia > Cytophagales > Cyclobacteriaceae > JAKISE01. Next base: position 4,683 of record CAZZML010000197.1, read on the forward strand.
CCGAAGTAGCTGGCTAGGTATCGTACGTTTTGTGTAATTGGGTTTGACACGTTCTTTGGGTTGGGCTAAAATACAAAAAAGCCAGAAGCCAATACCAAGACTCCTGACTTTTTAATCTGAGTTTTCGACCTAATAACTCTTTACTTCTCCTCCTCCAAACATTACAAACCCTTTAATAAACAGCTCCTTTTTAGGCTCTCCTTCAACGGTTGCTTCATTTGTAACCATACGTTTATCAGAAAAACCACCAAATATTGCGGTTACTTCAATACGCACATTCCAGTCATTAGGCACGATAAAATTACTGCCACCGAACATGGCAAACACATCTAATACGTTTGTTGTATCAGGAGATAATTGAGCCTTTGTTAAGTTATAATTTCCACCACCAAACATAGAAGACACCTTACCTCCTCTAAAATTATTAGATTCAATTACTACATCTCCACCACTAAACAGGTTGGTGTCATCTATAAAATCCATGCTTCCATCTGGTTTATCTCCCTTGGGCAATTTTTTAGATTGTTGCCTGATAATGTAGTAAATACCAGCTCCTATTAAAAATAGTGGCCATAATAATCGTATTTCTACATAAGGAATAAAATCCAAATCTCTAGCAAAGAAAAAACCACCAACACCCAAGAGTACATAGCCCGAAGACTTTTGAGGATGTTTAATTAAAACAATGACTCCAATTAGGATTAACCAGTTGTACCACCTAAATAAGTAATGAAAGATATCGTATGGAATAAACCCCATGTTCTTGGCTAAGAAAAGCCCTCCAAATACGATTAGTAAAATTCCTAATGTAAAATTTTTTGATTGTTCTTTTGACATAATTATTGAGTTTTTGATTATGATCCAAACTTAGAGTGGTTCTAAGTATATGTAAAGAAGTATTCGGTAAAGCCGGGCTATTATTCGGTAAAGCCGGAAAAACACAGGAATAACTTTATTATATGTATGGTTCTTTACTAACTTAGCATTGTGCGAACTATAAGCAAATCAGTGAAATTAATAATTAGTATTGTCTTGGCAATACAGATTATATCTTTTGCTGGTTTTGCAGTCACTTCTACAGTCCACCAAAAAGAAGCAACTGAATTTGTTGAAAAAGCACGTTTAGAAGCAGCCGGCAAAGTTAAATTTAACAACATCTTCGATACTGACGGACAAAAGAACAATAGTTGGTCAATCTTAATATATAAGCCCTCATATCTTTTAGCTCTTTTCAACAAAATTTGTTTTATCAAGCATAAGCAACAAAATTTAAAATTTTATAATACCGTCAAGAGTTCTCTTCTTGCTACATTATTACCTTACCTACATAACAATCTTCCTGAAGCATCTTTATAACCTAACGTATTGAACTGGTCATTTTGAGCATTAGCCTGATTAATTCATGAATATTTGTTATGAGCATTTTAAGTGTCTGCCAGTC
>CAZZML010000198.1:0-6068 GCA_964654735.1 uncultured Roseivirgaceae bacterium
CTATCTAAAATATCTCTAGCCGACATTATCCTTCCTTCTCAATTTTAGTTAAATTCGCCCTGAGTACCGGTGCAAAATCATGCTTACCTGGATCAACAAAAGTAAATAAAGAGACATCCTCTTCATTTAGTTCCAGACAGCCTAACAATTGAGCTTGGTCGGTATCTCCAATCACCAATGCTTTTAACAAAGGCGTTGATAATATATCCAGTGGCATAACACTTTCAAATACACCAACGGGAACAATCGCTCTATTGCTGCCATTTTTATCTGTTGTCAAAGGAAACAAACGATTATTTTTACGATCTTTGCTGGAGGTATAAACATTCATTGCAGAATATTTGTCTTTCCCTGCAACGATCCAACCAAATAACTCACGATCGCGACCTTCTTTTAGCACAGAAACTTGATTGCTATAATTTCCTAGATAGGAAAAACTATCTATTGCCTCATGTCCATAGAGTACAGAACCAGAAATTACTCTACTTTCACAATCTTCTAATTCCCCAGCAACCAATTCATCTGTATTAGCCCCCACACGTGTACGTACTAGACGAGGTTTTTTGACCGTAGGACCGGCCAGTGAAACCACTCTCTCAACACTTAATGTGCCTGTGCTAAATAACGCGCCAATAGCTATAACAGCTTGGTAATCTATATGCCAAGCAATTTTTTCTGCATTAACAGGGTCAATCAAATGGATATGTGTACTCGCTAGACCAGCAGGATGGGGTCCAGAAAACTCTGCAGTTTGAACACCATCAACTGATGATATATCAGCGCCGGAAGCTTTACAAAGATATGTCTTGCCCTCCGTCAATTTAGCAACGACTGCTAGTCCATTTGCTAAATCAGAGGCTCTTTCTTTGATAACAACAACAGGGTCAGCTGCTAACGGCCGAGTATCTATAGCAGTAACAAAAATTGAACTGGGCTGACTATCAACTGTAGGTATTTTACCGTAAGGGCGAGTTAAAAAAGATGCCCACAAACCAGAGCTTAGCAAATTTTCTTTAACTTGATCTGTTGTTAAGGCAGATATTTCTTTCTCTGTGTATTTTTTAAAGGATTCTTGAGCAGTTCCTTTCAATTCAATAACCACAGATTGCAAAACACGTTTTGCTCCTCGATTAATTGCTTTGACTTCGCCAGCACCTGGAGCAGTGAAATTAACGCCAGGGTTTTGCTTATCAGTAAAAAGAACTTGACCTAATTTAACACTATCTCCAACGGCGACCATCATTTTAGGTTTTAAACCAACATAATCCCTTCCCAAGACGGCAACAGATTTAATCTTGTTACCCTTTTCTACTACCTGTTCAGGTCCACCCGTGATGGGAAGATCCAAACCTTCTTTTATTTTATATTGCATAGAATAAGCCTGTTCTCCAGACAAGTTGCAACAAACAACCCTCTTGCATTGCAAGAGGCACTTAAAGACCCAAAAACTTTATTATTACACCATAAATAACTTTTTTTCTCAACGCGTTGAACTTATTTGTAACATTAAGAAAGATAGTAAATTTACCTGAAATAGGCAATTATTTTGATAATAAACAGAAAGGAAAAGAGCGTTGTAGACACTAAAACTCATCACTAAGTAGTGATATATCTACAAACTCTCTTCCTTTGACTTAATTTCCGTGTAAGTACACAGCTAGTTTAATTAAATGTTTTTCCTGGTGCAGCAGGTAATTTAGGCATGTCCTGTTTTGGAAATTCACCTGTCAATGCATTCAAAAAGGCAACAATATCAGCTACCTCATCTTTAGATAGTTTTTTGCCTAATTGTAATGAGGCCATTAATTTAACTGCCTTATCTAAAGTTTTAACTTTACCATTATGAAAATAAGGTGCTGTTAGGGCAATATTACGTAAAGTAGGGACTTTCCAGAAATACTCATCTGCTTTTTTTCCAGTGACTTCTGCCAGACCTTTATCCTTTTTGAGTTTGTACTGTGCAACTACAGAACCATTGCTATGGACTGGAAATTTTTGGAAGGTGCCAGGACCATTAAATGCAGGGCCACTATGACAACCGGTACAACCTATATCAATCGCAGTGTTCATACCACGAATTTGTTGAGTAGTCATTGCTGATTTATTTCCTTTAACGTACTTATCAAAAGCACTATTAGGCGTAATCAACGTTCTTTCATAAGCTGCAATCGCTTTAGTCGCATTATCTTTAGATATAGAGTTTTTACCAAATGCTTTTTCAAAAGCACTCTGATAGCCTTCTATGGTTTCCAATCGTTTAACGACCTCACCCCAACTTTTCATACCCATTTCAATTGGGTTAGTCACTGGGCCTGCAGCTTGCTCTTCCAGACTTGCAGCACGGCCATCCCAAAATTGAACTTCATTAAATGCTGCATTCCAAACGGTAGGCGCACTACGTCCACCTACTTGCCCTCTAACACCAACCGAACCTCCGCGGTTATCTTCACCCCCTAACATAGTATTGTGGCATGACGCACAAGATACGGTACCAGATGAAGATAATCGTGGATCATGAAAAAGCATTTTTCCTAAAGCAACTTTCTGAGGCGTAGTAGGATTATTAGCGGGCGCAGGTGCTTTTATTGGCAATGCCTGTGCTAAAGCGATAGAAGTGCAACTTGCCAATGCCAGAGCAGTCACCAAGGAATGAAATTTAAACATACTAACCTCCAAAATATTATTATTTTTTATAAACCACGGATGAATTGTAAGGGATGCAATCAGTTAGGTAAAACAAAAAAGAAGAAGTTATGGTTATTTTAGGAAAAATAGTTGAAGAAAATTTTCAAAAAGCAAAGAACTTACAGAGTCCTTGTCAAAAAATCTTTGGACTGACAAATTTTGTCACATTTCGACAATTGCAGGCATGCAATTACGCAAACCACACAACCGAATTAGCTCTAATTACAAACAAATCCATTTATTTTTAAAAAACATTATGAATAACAACCTTATACAGTAATACACACCATAATGAAAACATGGCACGCATACTGCTTAAGTGCTTATTGTGAACAAATTTCTTCCTCTCTTTTATAAAAGGAAACATCATGAAAAAAGCACAACAGGGTTTTACCCTAATCGAATTAATGATCGTTGTTGCGATCATTGGTATTCTTGCATCTATTGCAATTCCAGCATATCAAGATTACATTAGAAGAACTCATGTATCAGAAGGCTTGAGCCTTGCATCTGGTGCAAAAACATCCGTTTCAGAATATTTTATGTCATCGGGAGTATTTCCTACATCAAATACAGAAGCTGGTCTAGCCCCTCCCATTTCTATCTTTGGCAATGCGGTCAGATCTGTTAATGTTAATGCAGCAGGTGTTATTTCTATTACTTATAGAACTCAGGTGGATCCTGTCACTAATACTCTCATCATGACACCAACTAACGTGGGGGGCGCAATTACCTGGTTGTGTACTGGAGGTACTGTGCCCGACAAGTGGCGCCCTTCAAATTGCCGTTAGTCTAAAAACAATGCCAGCGTTGGTTTAACTATCGCTGGCATTTTTATTTTGTAAATATTTATAATAATACTATACTTCAAGCTAGTCCACCTTCCCCTGCTGCAATAAATTATTCCAGCAAAGCTCCCTTCAAATTATTATAGTTTTAGTTAAAACCAGACTATGCATCTAATACCATCGACGCGGTATATCTTTTTTTATTTTTCTCTCATTCTAACCTATTTTATTTATTCGCCTGGCTTAACAGGTGATTTTTTATTTGATGACTACTCTAACCTTAATAATCTAGGAAATATTAAAAAGGGTTTTTCAGGTATTTACGAATACATTCGTCATTCGCAAGGGCGACCACTTGCTTATTTAAGCTTTTTAATTGATGATAATTATTGGCCATCAAATGCTTATAGTTTCCTTAGAACAAATATCTACCTACATTTGTTATCTGGTGTTCTCCTTATTTGGTTAATATTTAAAATTTGCCAAAGTCTTAATCTCAAGCTGGTACAAAGCGAATGGATAGCTATTCTTACTGGCACTTTTTGGTTAATTCACCCATTTTTTGTTTCTACTACTCTTTATGTAGTTCAAAGAATGTCAATATTATCGGCGCTATTCTCTATCAGTTCTTTGCTCTGCTATGTCCATGGCAGAAAAAAATTAGTAAACTCTCAACAATCCGCCTGGATATGGCTGATATTAGGAACCGCATTATTCGGCATCACAGGTGCATTATGCAAACAAAATGCTGCTCTTATTCCTTTTTACCTATTAATTTTTGAAAAAATACTTTTTCAAAATCACCCCATACAACATCCTTATTATCGCTATTGGCAATGGCTTTATATATACCTACCTATAGCACTCCTGATTTTAATTGCTTTCCTGAAAGCCGACACTTGGCTTGCACCCTACGACATAAGGAGCTTTTCTGTTACTGAAAGACTTTTAACTCAAACACGTGTCATCGCACTTTATTTATTTCTACTTTTCATTCCCCATTCGACTACTAATGGACTACATTACGAAAATTTTATTGTATCAAAAGATTTATTAACACCTCTCACTACATTCTCAGCCACTGTTTTTCTTATTACAATCATTATTTTTTGCATTAAAATTCGGCGAACTAGACCTATACTATCTACCTCAATATTATTTTATTTTGCTGGGCATTTGATGGAATCAAGTTTTATAGCACTTGAACTATATTACGAACATAGAAACTATTTGCCCAGTATGCTACTTTTTTTTGCAGCAGCCTATTACTTAATAAAACTATATAATCACCGTAAATTGTTATCAGTTTCAATTATATCGATACTCATTCTGACCTATAGTGCTCTTACTTATAGTCGTACTGCGTTATGGGGAAACCCCTTGTTATTAATGTCAGTATGGACAGATAACAACCCCACATCAGCTCGTAATTATGCTGAAGCACACATAAAAGCCAACAACTTACACCGCCCTCTTTTAGCCAAAAGTTTTTTAGAAAAAGGCGTAAAAGCATTACCTGAAGAGGTACATTTGTTGATGGGGTTAATGTCGTATTCTTGTGAGGATGGCAGCTTAAAAAAAGAAGACATTGAAAAGTTAATTTTACTGCTTAAAACTACCAATCAAGTTAAACGCGTGTATCTATATCATAATTTAAAACAGTTAATTGATATATATACTAAAAAATACTGTTCTGGATTCAAATATGAAGACCTGAAAAATATATTAGAGACTACTCTTCAGAATCCACACATAAAAACATATACCATAAGGCAACAAGAAATTATTCATTTAATAGGAAGATTGAATTTAACAATTCCTGATTACCCCACAGCAACAGATAAGTTTTATCAGGCCTTTAAACTTAATCCTCAACCCTTATTTGCATTACAACAAATAGCCTTGCTGGCTACTCATGAACAATACATACTCGCTTTAGAATATTTACGTAAAACCGAACAAAATATTTACCAATCATTACCACTGGAAAAGAAAGAGAAGATTCATGGATGGAGCGAATATAAAGACATGGAGAGTAGACTGTTAAAAGAAATTGAGCACAATAAGATGAATATAAACTCACCTGTTTCTAACTAAAATATATCATGAAACTAAGCATAGTCTTACCCGCAAAAAATGAAGCCATAGGCTTACAAAATTTGTTAAACAAACTCACTCAGCTTTCCCCTCAAGCACAAACATTAGTAGTTAATGACGGTTCAACTGCTAATAGTGAAGAAAGTTGTCAAGAAAACAATGTTTCGTTGATCACACATCCTTATAGTATGGGAAATGGAGCATCGATAAAAACTGGAGCACGTAATTCAGAAGGTGATATTACTGTCTTTATGGATGCTGATGGTCAACATGACCCTGAAGATATTTCAAAACTATTAGAAAAAATGGATGAAGGCTATGAAATGGTTGTGGGTGCGCGTCGGGCAAATACGCACGCCAGCCTATTTAGACGCTTTGCCAATGCATTTTATAATCGTTTAGCTTCAATAATGACAGGTTACAAAATTGATGACCTTACCTCTGGATTCAGAGCCGTTCGTACGCGTCATTTTCTTAAATTTTTGTACCTGTTACCCA